>DTYO01000231.1 GCA_012961845.1 Thermodesulfobacteriaceae bacterium | reverse complement strand
TCCGGCAGTTTTGAAAGCACATTTTGGGTGAATTGGAAAATATGGCCTTAAGTGCATAATTTCTTGTAATTATTTTAAAAATTATTTTGTTCGGCAGTTGATATGCGTAATCTGGGATGAAATATCCCCCTTGAATCAAGGCACAATTCCTTGGTTTGCCATTGTAGCAACAACCATTTTCATTGACATATTCCGTTCCACCGTCTGGACGTAATAGGTGGGACTCGCTTTTCGACCTGGCAGCCCATAAACAGCTTTGTGATATTCTCCTGCCCGCGCTGCACTAATTTCGCAATGGGCAGGTGTCTCACCTGCATCGATACAGAGGGCGGGACAATTTGCCTGCACCTGCTATTTTCTACTTTTGACATTATCATGGCACCAGAATATCCTTTCTGTTAATCTGAGTTTCAGTTTATGGAATTGTCTGCTAACTCTTGAAACCGGGATCGATTCAGGCTCAGTATCGAAAGAGTCAGGCAATCATGTTGAAACTGGCAGATTCTCCTCTAATCAGTTGAATATGAAAAAACATGAAGTATTCCCAGCGTCTCATAAAAAGTTTCTTCATATTGGTTACCCTGCTCGCATTAACCGTACATATCTGTCCTCTGCCGATTGTCCATGCACACAGGATCACTGTCATTTCATGGCCTGAAGGGCAGAAAATTCATGTCGAAGCCCGGTTCAGCAACGGTAAAATCGTAAAGAAGGCCCGTACCATCATCAAGGACAAGGAAAGCGGAAAAATTATCGCTGATGGTGAAATAGGCGCCAAAGGCGCATTTTCTTTTATCGTTCCTCCTGACATAAGGACCGGGAAAAGAGACATGACCGTAATAGTGGATGCGGGTTCAGGCCACAGGGCAGAAACCATTGTCAGGGCTGCAGATGATCTCGCCGGCCCAAGGCCTGAGGCCGGAGACAGGAAGACGGTACCAGGATCGGAAGATCTCTCGACAAAACGAGGGGACAAAGCTCAGACAGAACTGAATCAGGAAATTGTAAGAGATATTGTATCCAGCGAACTGGACAGGAAACTGGCTCCTATCAGGAAAATCCTGGCTGAATCCAGGTCGAAGAGTCCTGGATTCACTGAGATAGCAGGCGGCATTGGCTATATTTTCGGAATATTCGGGATAATTCTGTATTTCAAGAGCAGAAAGAAGCTCCCTTGATCATCTGCCTGCAGGAATCTCCGCTGCGTTGTCATGTACCTGTACATTAATCACCGGATAATAATGATCTTTTATCTAATCTCTGTTGCCAGACAGACGCCGGCCTAAATCCACGGAATAAGACCCAGGGGATTGAACGCCCTGAAGAACAGCTCCCTGTAAGTCCTTGCGCCAGTAATTATATCCAGGTGATAATCAGTGATCCTGTCTCCATGAATCTTGAGAATTCTGTGGGTGATACCCTCAAGCCCGTAAAAAAAACCGGCCAGCATACCTGCATATCTGAGCTCACTGACGAACTCCTTTTTTATCAGGCTGTTGTATTTAAGCAGACTCGTCTTCTCGCCGCCCAGACATCCTTCCACAACCCCTGCAGCAATCTCGGCCTGCCTCAAGGCATGGAATATGCCTTCACCGGTAATCGGATCTGCTAGGGCGGCTGCATCACCCACCAGGAGACCCTCAGGAACTGCAAACACCTTTCTTTTACCCGCACCAAGTGGAATCAGATGCCCCCTCAGGGACCTGATTTCAATTCCGTCCGAGATCTCTTTGAATTTTAGGTATGATTCGAGACATTTCTTTATCCCGGGCTTTTTCCCCTGAGCAGACATGACTCCCACGGAAAGATGATCCTGTTTGGGAAAAATCCATGCATATCCCCTGGGCATGGTACCAAAATCGAAATGGACCGTATTTCTAAATCTTTCTATTGATCCTTCCCGCCTGAAATATACCTCTGCCTCCAGAGCGGGGCCGGCATTTCCGGCGGGCGGTATTCCCAAGGATCTGGCCACCCTGCTGTGTACACCGTCCGCACCTGCAAGAATCCTGCTGCGAAACACACCCCGGGATGTCTCTACTGCAAGATTACCCGGATTACCGAACACAGTCCTGAACGATGTCTCTCCCATTATGCGGGCTCCGGCCTCTACCGCCCTCTCGGCGAGGAAGCTGTCAAACCTGTCCCTCATCACCATGGCAATCATGGGGCAGTCAGTGGATTTCTCTACTACCACCCTGTCTCCCAGGCCTACCCTGGCCCTGTATATATAGTCTTCCACTACTGCATCCACGCTGAACGGAAGCAGATCCAAAACGCGTCGGGTAAGCCCTCCTCCGCAGGTCTTGTATCTGGGGAACCTCTTTTTTTCCAGTATGAGCACACGCATGCCGCCGGATGCAAGAAGGTACCCCAGATATGCACCTCCAGGGCCGCATCCAACAATTATCACATCATATTTTCTGGAATAATTTCTCATGAGGCCGGGTATGCAGGAAACATCCGTGTACCGGGAATCACCAATGGACCGGAATACGCTAAACCACCGACGGCTGCCACTGCTGGACATCCGATATGATGTCCCATGCCATGGGACCGTAATTGAACAGAATGTCAATGGCGGAAAGATCGGGCACAAATTCCCCCCATAACTGGGGATATACAGGATGACGATAGCTGAACCATTCAACCGAGATGCCGGCATCATGCAGGAACCGCACATCTATATGTTTTTTTGCCGCCACGGGAGCGATATAAGTCCTGCAACCCAGTCCGGCACCGATGCTGGCTATGAGTTGTGTGCCACTGCCCTGTACTTCCTGTTCGGAAAGAAGCCTGTAGCCGGGTGTCAAGCCGAACTGCTCAAAAAAAAAGTCAATAATGGCAAGATTGCAGTCGATGAGCCCAGTCGGAGGCCTGTCATACAGCTCCTGGAAAAAAGGATATATTTTCTTGAAAAAGGGGGCGTGGCAGTAGCTGTGTTTCAGACACATGACCAGTTTTTT
>DTYO01000230.1 GCA_012961845.1 Thermodesulfobacteriaceae bacterium | reverse complement strand
CTTCAACTGTTGAACATTTCCGGCAGTTTTGAAAGCACCTTTGTACTCAGGGATACCTCTCAAAATTGTTCTTCTGACCCATAACCGTGTTGGACGCAAAAAATAATACTCGAAATATCAGTAATATGTCTGAGGTTATTTTTCTTGTCCGCCTTTCAGGAGTTCCTTCCTCTTGTCCTCTATACTTTGGATCAGCTCTTCGTATGATCTGATAAATGCCTCTACCCCGTCGTCCTGAAGTCTCCTGGTCACCTCATCGAGATCAATGCCCAGTTTCGCCACTGCTTCTAGCTGAGCCTCCGACCTGTCCAGATCTTTATCTATGGAAGGTTCCGTACTGCCGTGGTCAATGAAACTCTCGAGCGTGGCTGGCGGCAGTGTGTTCACAGTGGAAGGTCCGATCAGGGTATCCACATACAGTGTATCGGGATAATCAGGATTTTTGGTTCCCGTACTGGCCCAGAGCGGTCTCTGCACTCTAGCGCCCTGTTCAGCCAGTTTCTCCCACCTGGCGCTGCTGAATAATTCCGTGAACCTTGCGTATACAACCTTTGCATTTGCAACAGCGGTCTTGCCCATGAGTGAAGTCTGGCCCAGTTCAGCCAGTTTCCGGTCGACGGCTGTATCCAGCCTGCTGACGAAGAGCGAGGCTACCGAAGCCGCGGCTTTTACTGCCCCCCAGGTGTCTCGTGCCTTTTCCAAGCCGGCAATATAAGCCTTCGCCACCGATTCATAGTGCCCCACGGAAAAGATCAGGGTGACATTTACATTCACTCCTCTGCTGATCAGTGTCTCTACGGCTTCAGGGCCTGCGGAAGTGGCGGGTACCTTTATCATGCAGTTCGGTCTCCCAACGGTATTGAACAGGTGAGTGGCCTCGTCAATAGTGCCTCGGGCACTGTTGGCGAGGCCGGGATTGACCTCGAGGCTGACAAATCCGTCTGCTCCGTCTGTCTCGTCATATACAGGCCTGAGAACATCTGCGGCGCTGCGTATGTCATTGACCGTGAGGATCTCGTAGATTTCTTCAGCAGTCTTTCCATCCCGGGCAAGGCTCCTGATGTCTTCATCATAGTCGCTGCTTCCGGTTATGGCCTTCTTAAAAATAGAGGGATTCGATGTGACACCTCTGATGCCCTGGTCCACCAGCCCCTGAAGTTCACCAGAGCCTATGAGTGAACGCTGAATATAATCAAACCAAATCGCCTGCCCGTGTTCTGCAAGTTCCTGGATCTTTGTCATCAACTTATCCCCCTTTGAGCAGTTCCTTTGCCTTGATGATCACATTGTCGGCGGTAATGCCGTATTTTTCAAACAACACACCGGCAGGGGCGCTGGCTCCAAAGGTCTCAATCCCGATTGCCCGGCCCCTTCTGCCCACATACCGTTCCCAGCCCATGGTAACGCCAGCCTCAACTGAAATCCGTGCAGTCACTTGTGAAGGAAGCACATCATCTCTGTATTCTTCGGACTGCCTTTCAAAGAGTTCCCAAGACGGCATGGAGACCACCCGGACATTTGTGCCTTCAGAGGCCAGTTCCCTCCCTGCATCCATGGCAGTTTGTACTTCCGAACCGGTTCCGATCAATATTACATCAGGAATCCCTTCACCTGACTGCCAGAGCACATATGCCCCCTTGGAAAATCTCTCCGCAGGTGCCACCTGAGACCTGTCGAGAGTGGGAATTGACTGGCGGGTCAGCGCAAGGACCACCGGTCCGCTGTCCGAATCCATGGCAAGCTTCCAAGCCTCGGCCGTTTCGTTGGCATCGGCGGGTCGAAGGACGGTCAGGCCGGGCATGGCCCTCAGAGAGGCCAGCTGTTCCACAGGCTGATGGGTGGGACCATCTTCTCCCAAGCCTATGCTGTCATGCGTCAGGACGTATATGACCTTTATGCCCATGAGAGCAGCCAGCCTGATAGAAGGCCGCATATAATCTGAAAAAATCAGAAAGGTTCCGCCATAAGGGATTATCCCCCCGTGGAGCGACATGCCGTTCAGAATGCCGCCCATTGCATGTTCCCTGATTCCAAAATGGATATTGCGCTGGGTGTAGTCTGTGTGCTGAAAGTTTTTTTCTTTGGAAATCATGGTCTTGTTGGAAGGCGCTAGATCGGCGCTTCCTCCCATGAGATTGAGTACCTTCCCGGCTATGGCATTGAGTACCTGGCCTGATACGACCCTGGTGGCCTTTCCTTTTTCGTCAGGAGAGAATACCGGGATATCGCTGTCCCATCCCTCCGGCAGCCTGCCGTTGATGCAGTCGTCCCACTTCCTGGCGAGTCCGGCATCTGCCTCCCTATATTGATCGAGCTGCCTGTTCCAGTCCTCTTCCAGTTTTTTCCCTCTATCCAATGCCTTCCTGAAGACTTCCATGACCTGATCGGGTATAAAAAAATCCGGTTCCGGAGGCCAGCCCAGGTTTTTCTTGGTAAGACGGATTTCTTCTTCCCCCAGCGGTTCTCCGTGTGCGGACGGGGTATCCTGCTTGTGGGGACTGCCGTAACCAATGTGGGTTCTGACGCATATCAGGGAAGGACGATCTTTTTCGTTCCTGGCATTCCTTATGGCGCTTTCTATGGCAGCAAGGTCATTACCATCCTTTACCTGCTGAACATGCCATTCATATGCCTCAAACCGCTTTCTGACGTCCTCGGTAAAAGTGATGTCGGTATTTCCTTCTATGGAAATGTGATTGTCGTCATACAGATAGATCAGACGCCCTAGTCTGAGATGTCCTGCAAGAGACGCAGCCTCCTGGGCTATCCCCTCCATTATGTCGCCGTCGCTTACTATACCGTAGATATGATGGTCCACTATATTGTAGCCGGGAATATTGAATCTGGCAGCCAGGAAATGAGTGGCAATGGCCATGCCGACTCCTGTAGCAAATCCCTGGCCAAGAGGTCCGGTGGTAGTTTCGATTCCTGTTTCCGGGCTGTATTCCGGATGTCCAGGTGTCTTGCTGCCCCACTGCCGGAAGTTCTTTATTTCTTCCAGAGACAGTTCATATCCCGTGAGATGCAACAGGCTGTAAAGGAGCATCGAACCATGGCCGGCTGACAATATGAAGCGGTCTCTGTCAGGCCAGTACGGATTTGAAGGATTGTGCTTCAGAAACCGGGTCCACAGCACATAGGCCATGGGAGCCGCCCCCATGGGCATACCGGGATGGCCGGAATTGGCCTTCTGTATTGCATCCACGGCCAGAAAACGTATAGTATTTATAGACAATTGATCCAGATCATTTTTTTCCGACATCGCCACAAACTCTCTTTCTGTAAGTTGCTGACATTAGCATCATATATACTCACACAGCACTGAAGGTCCGGGGAGCATGGCACGCAGGCGTACTCCCTGCACTCGTCCTGCTGTCCGACCGTGGAACAGATACATGAAATTCCGTGTTTTTTCAATATATACAACAGTGCTGCTTGACATCCTCCAATTTGTAAACAGATTAAACAGACAGGGCTGTTCCAAACAATTCTGTATTTACCCTCATTCTTCAAAATCTGCCAGTGCCGAAAGGAAAATAACATGAAAGAAATTTTTGTCACAGTGGACGGGATGGCCCTGGACTTCGATACGGCCAGGGACATCGCCAGGACTCTGGCCCTGAAAATGAATCCGCATACAGACGAAATGGCCTGGTTCAACCGGAGAGCAAATCAGTTCTCGCCTTCAGGCATCATGTGCCGGTTCGGAGACACTCCGGGCTGGGAACAGTACGGAAAAACCCATGGAGGACAACGGAAAATTTCCGTCAACAGCGGAGAATACGTATTCATCTTTACATGATTATATCTGAGACCGAGTTGACCCGATGGCCTGAGACTGTCACACTGTATAGGAAACGAGACAGTACACAGGCTGATCCCGGCATCAGGCAATAAATAAAGGAGCAGAAACAATGAAAAAAGTGTTCATAAGCACAGCGTTTCTGATGACGACAGTCATGGTTCCCGTGTGGGGGGCAGGCGTATGCCTCGCTCAAAATGACTGCAGGACGCTGATCCTGGCCAGGTGCGAAAAATGCCATTACAGAGCGAGAATCTGCCAGAAACTCGGAGAAAAAAATGAAAAAGCCTGGAACAGGACGGTGAGCAGGATGATCAGCAAAGGAGCTCGGCTTTCTGCCGAAGAGAAAAAAACTCTAGTGAAATGCCTGACCGTTCAGGCACCTGAGATCAAAAAAATCTGTGAATGACAGGTTCACTATGAGGTGGGTCTTTACCCCGGATTATTCGTTTTAAAAAACTCGCGAACCGAATAATCCGGGTTCATGGCAAACCGCCCTGCATAAACCTGCTGGTCTGTACCTGCCAGCAGGGTGCTGCATCCGCGGCAGATTCCGTGCTCAATCTTCTTCGCCTTTCTCCTCTTCCTTTCCGAACTTGTGGAGTCCCTCTGCAAGATCTGCCAGTTTACTGTCCACAAGAAAGTTGATGGTTCCTTCGGGAAATGTTCCATCTTCCATGCGTTCTCCTGCCTGCATGTCTGTCAGTATTTCCATGCCCTGGTCAATGGTCTTCACCGCCCATACATGAAATGAGCCAGATGAAACAGCGTCGACCACGTCCTTTCTGAGCATAAGGTCCTTGACATTGGCTTCGGGAATTATAACTCCCTGCCTGTCTGTCAGACCTGAATGAACACAGCAGTCATAGAATCCTTCGATTTTTTCGTTGACACCACCGATAGCCTGGACTTCTCCCTTCTGATTCATGGAGCCTGTGACGGCAATACCCTGTTTGAGTGGAATTCCGGCCAGACTAGAAAGAATGGTGTAGATTTCTCCAGAAGAGGCGCTATCTCCTTCCAAACCTGTATAAGACTGTTCAAAGGTTATGCTGGCATTTACTGAAAGTGGCTTGTTCTGGGCATATTTTCTCCTGAGATAACCGCTCAGAATATAAATGCCCTTGTTGTGAATGGGACCTGCCAGCTCGGTTTCCCTGTCTATACTGATTATCCCTTCTCTCCCCATGGCCGTATTGGCCGTAATACGGGTAGGTCTTCCAAACATATAATCCCCGATGACATAGATGGAGAGGCCGTTGACCTGGCCGATCACTGCGCCGTCGGTGTCGATCATCAGGGTCCCCCGGTCGATCATTTCCTGGATCTTTTCCTCGATCATGTTGGAACGGCGGATTCGGGATTTGACGGCGAGGTCGACGTGGGTTTCAGTGACGACATCCGAGCCTTTGCGCCTGGCCCAGTAATCGGCTTCTCTCAGTAGATCGGCTATCACAGGGAAACTGGTAGACAGTTTCTCCTGCCTCCCCGTCATGCGGACTCCATGTTCCACTACAGCTGCCACACCCGACCTGTCAAAGGGCATGAGACCTTCCTCTTCGGTCTTCATCCTGATAAACTGGGCGAAATTGTTCACTGCATTCTCGTCTCTGTCCATCGACTGGTCAAAGTCTGCCCTTACCTTGAAGATTTTCGGAACATCTTCGTCGTAATACCGGAGCAGCTGGTAAATGCCGGCATCCGACAAAACCACCACCTTGACATCTATTTCAATGGGTTCAGGTTTCAGGCCGGTGGATGTAAACCAGTAAAACGGATCATAAGTCTGAATCTCCATTTTCTTGGTCTTGAGTGCCCTTTTGAGGGCTGGCCACACTCCCGGCTCGATAAGTACGTCGGGCATGTTGAGTACCAGGTACCCGCCGTTTGCCTTCAGAAAGGATCCTGCCTTGATCTTGCTGAAATCACTCCTCCACACCCCTCTGTTGTCCACTACCCTTTCTATGGAACCAAACAGATTCCTGTAGGTAGGATAGGACTCGATTATGACCGGAGGGCTTTTCTGGTCCGAATTGTCTACCAGGAGGTTCACCTGGTATGGCAGAAACGGATCGCCAATGGGAAACAGGGTGATGCCGGGAGGCAGACCGGGAATGTGAGGCTGTGCCTGAGTCCGGAAAATAGAAAGGTTTTCAGACAGGTTTTCCAGGACCGAGTGGAGATATTTATGTACGGCCTCATCCCTATATTTTTCGAAGAGAGAGGTCATGTGTTGATTTGCCGTGGACTTGAACATGAGACGGTCCACCTGTTCCCCCTTTTCCCTGACTTCTTTCTGCAGCTCTTTGATCTCAAAAAAAATCTGGTCCAGGTCTTTTTTCAGTCCTGCATATCTGGACTTGATTTCTTCGAATTCGTCCTTGGGAAACCTTCCCTTGTTGACCAGTTCTTCCAGATTCAACATGGGTATTGGCTGACCATCCACGATGGGCATGAGTTCCGGACGTTCTACAGGGCCCGCCTCCACCGTCACCAGAGCGAATCCCTTGTCTTTCACCTTCTGATCAAGGGATTTGAAAAATTCCCTGCTTCGCTTGTTGTAGGCCTCCATTATGGCATTCTTGCGGCTTATATATTCCTGGCTTTCAAAAATCTCGGGAACTTCCCGTCTGAGTGTTTCAATCAGGTCATGCATGTCTTTTTTGAAGGCACTGCCCCAGCCTGCACTAAAGCGCAGAAGTATGGGGGCCTCCGGGGTCTTGAAGTTGTTCACATAGCAGAAATCATCCGGTGCCTTGTCTTCCCCGGACATCTCTCTCAGCAGTTTTCTGACCACATCAAGGCGTCCGGACCCAGGTCTGCCGGTGACGAATACATTGTAGCCGGGTTTGTCCATTGCCATGCCGAAGCGAAAGGCCTCTACCCCTCTCTCCTGGCCGACAATTTCCTTCAGCGGCTCCAGGGCGTCGGTCGTTTCAAAAGGGAGTTCAGCCGGATCCAGCCTCCACCTGAGCTTTTCTACAGGAACGATTGGATATCCATCACCAGTTTTCATCTATGTCCTCCATAATATTCTGCTCTGAATTACATATGGTCTATTCAGCTATATCTATCTTGATCTGCGTGACCTGATTCTCTTTCTTCTTACAGAGTGTTATCTTGAGCAATCCGTCTCTGAAAGTGGCCTTTGCACTTTCTGCTTCAACCTTGGCGGGAAGCTTGATTGTGCTTGAAAACCAGCCGCTTTTTCTAAGCCTGCCTCCCCGCCAGCAGAATTCCCGGCTCCTTCTTCTATTGATGGTAAGTCTGTCTCCTGCAACAGTACATTCGAGTTTGCCGGGCTGAGCCTGAATATCCGCAGTAACGACTATGTTGTCATCGGTCTCGATAATATTGATAGAAGGCTTTCTGAGATGCCGCATAAGGACAGGATTCTTGAAATCCTCCCAGAGCATGTCAAAAAGAAGGTCCATCTCGTTTCTGATCTGTCTGAGTTGTTCGTCCTTCCACAACATCAAATCCGGCATGTCTGGCAACCTCCTTCCAGTAGATATGGAATGTTTTCTCCGGGTGGATGTACCCCGGAATTCGTCTACAGAGATATTAGCACAAAAAGTAATCAATATGAATTTGATACGTCCAGTTTTCTGGTTATCCGGAAACATTAATTTAAACGTCTTGAATGCCTGTGCAAAGTCTCTTAGTATCTTGAATAATTCGTGTTGCTGAACGGTGCATGACCGGGAATGATGGGTTGTGCCGTCACAGGTACGGTTTGTTCAGGGGCAGGGTGAAAAGACCTGTCATGGACAGGCACTGACAAGGAGAGGTGTTGATTATGGCTGGAAATGGATTCTATGATGTGGTAATAATAGGTGCCGGGCCTGGGGGTCTGTCTGCGGGAATCTACTCAATGAGGGCCGCCATGAATACTGTGCTCTTGGAAAAGAGTTTTCCCGGCGGGCAGGTGGTTACTTCTAATGAGGTAGAAAACTATCTTGGGTTTGAGCATATCAATGGAGCCGACCTGGCAGACAGGTTTTATAAGCACGCCCTGTCATATGACCTGGAGATAATCGACAGCGAAGTGTCCGTCCTGGAACCAGGAAACGAATTTCACACCGTAAGAATTGCAGACAAAGGTATTATCCGGACCCATTCGGTGATCATGGCAACCGGCGGCAGCCCCAGAAAACTCAATATTCCAGGTGAAGAGGAGTATTACGGAAAGGGAGTTTCCTATTGTGCCGTCTGTGACGGCTTCTTTTTCAGGGACAAAACAGTCGTAGTGGTAGGGGGAGGCGACAGCGCGGCGGAAGAAGCCCTGTATCTGGCAAAGCTTGCCCGGCAGGTCTATATCGTACACAGAAGAGATGAGCTCAGGGCAAGCAGGATCCTTCAGCAGAGAATACATGCTGAAAAAAAGATCAAAATTCTCTGGAGCTCTGTAGTTACAGCGATCAATGCAGATGAAGACGGAGTCTCCAGCGTGGATCTGAAAGATACCGGAACAGGTGAACAGGACGTTCTCAAGACCGACGGTGTCTTCATTTTTATCGGTTTTAAACCCAACAGCGAACTGGCACCTGCCGGAATAAAGCTGAGTGCCCAGGGTTATGTCATGACCGATGAAAAATGCGAGACACGTATTCCAGGCATATTCGCCGTAGGCGACTTGAGGGAAAAATATGCCAGACAGATCGTGTCGGCAGCTGCAGACGGGTGCACGGCCGCCCTGGCCGCTGCCCATTATGTAGAAAAGAAAAAGGCCGGAAGCCGCTGATTCGTCAGTAAATTACGAACTTTGCAAGCCGTCCGTCCAGGTTCCCGCTTTTAAGGGATTTTCGCCAGGACGGACGAAGACCGATCCAGGACACCATGTCGGGACTGCCGAAATAGATGTAAGCCGTGGATCCCGTGCAGCGGCGTTTCAGGAAATTGCCCAAATTCATATATACAGATCTTAGTTCATTTCTGTCACCCATCCGGATCCCATAGGGCGGATTGGTTACAATCACAGAATCTTTGATTCCCCTGACATTTTCAAATGGCATTACCCACACGTCTATCTTGCTTCCGCCAGGCAGTCTTCCAAGATTTCTTCTTGCAATGGAGACTGCCCTGCCGGACCTGTCACTTCCGGTAATAAGGCCTGTCCGGACCTTTCTTGCCAGTTTTGTTGTACCTGTCTAACAGTATCCCATGCATGGATATCAAAATCAGGAAGGAATTCAAATCCAAACCTGAGACGCAGAAAACCGGATGGTATCCGTGAGATGGACAACAGCGCCTCGCACAGCAATGTGCCTGAGCCGCACATGGGATCATAGATCGGTACTTCTCCATTCCATCCCGAAAGGCGTATTATTGCTGCCGCAAGTGTTTCACGCATGGGGGCGTCTACTGATTCTTTTCGATAACCTCTCTGGTGGAGAGAGCCGCCGGAGGTGTCCATGCTTATGGTGGCACGATTGTTTTCGATATGAAGGTTCAGACGCAGATCGGGGCTGGATGTGTCAACATCCGGACGGTCTCCAACTGTTTGCCGGAAGTAATCTGCAATTGCGTCTTTCAGACACAGGGCTGCATATTTTGAATGTCTGATTTTGCTGTTGGATATGTTTGCTGACACAGCGAATGAATATTCAGGAGAGAGGATCTTTTCCCATTCAATTCTCAGCGCCCTTCTGTACAGATAACCCGTATTGTGGCATTTAAAGACTGCAATGGGGGCCAAGACCCGGCTGACCAGCCTGGAGGTGTAATTTATGCGGTAAAGAGTTTCACGGTCTGCCCTGAAATGAATCCCCGTGTAGACAGGTCTGACCTCGAGGGCTCCCAGTTCCTCGAGTTCCACTGCGCCCAGACCTTCCATTCCGGATGGAATCCGGGCAAAAAATCTGTTTCTCTTCTGGTATTCAAATATCCTTTCCATGTCCACAATTACTGCTGCAACAATCGAGGGAACCGATTACCAGGACATTCGGTGAATGTCCGGCACAACCTGCCCGCAGGGTGCTTCAGATACATGTGTACCCTGACCGCCCCCCGGCGCTGCAGATGCTGTGTCATGTGAATAAATAGATATCAGGTTATCATAATGCCGCTTATCTTCAACATATTAATGAAAGCCGTTCACAAAGGCTGTGTATTCAGATAAACTGAATTCTACCCATAAATGATCCTTGTGCCGAATTTTTGCGTCCTGTAATAAATAATGCGGTGAAAAATCAAATAGATGCAGGAGTCACTTTCTGTGGACAACTTGATTTTGAATCAAAATCCTCTTTTACAGACAGACAAGCGTTAAGGACAGACAACTGAAATGAAAGACAAACTGACAGTAATAAAAAAAACACCTCTGTTTAAGGAATTGTCTCCTCAATTCATAGATGAAATAGCCCGGATCACTTTGTGGGAAGAATACGATAGAGGAGAGATGATTTTTTCAGAAGGCCAGCCGGGCAAAGGGTTTTATGTAATAGAATCCGGAAAGATCAAGGTCTTCAAGCTGTCGGTTGACGGGAAGGAACAGATACTCCACATCCTTGGGCCGGGAGAACCATTTGCAGAGGTGGCGGTGTTTGCGGGCGGGCGTTTTCCAGCAAATGCCCAGGCAATAGAAACCGCAAGGGTACTTTTTTTCCCGAGAAAGGCCTTTGTTGAACTGATTTCCAGGGAACCTATGCTAGCGATGAACATGCTGGCACTGCTTGCAATGCGGCTTAGAAAGTTCACAAAGCTCATAGAGAATCTTTCGCTGAGAGAGGTGCCTGCCAGACTTGCAGCATTTCTGGTGGTGTTGAGCAGCAAACACGAAGGAGCTGACAGATTGAAACTGGACCTTTCGAAGTCACAGCTTGCCAGCCTGCTGGGAACAATTCCTGAAACACTCTCCAGGATATTTTTCAGGATGTCCAGGGAAGGCGTAATTGTAATAAACGGCTCTGAGATCCTAATTACCGACAGAGAAAGACTAGAAGAACTGGCAGCAGGTTTGAGGCGCCTATCCTGATTACAGCTGCCCTTGAATCATGCCGATATACATCCTGAGCACCGAAACAACAAACCAGATGATTATTTTGCTGTTGCAGGGTTGAATACAGGATAGGAGGAGTTCTGGATACCATATTGCAGAGAGAAAGATTGGGTACAGATGCAGCGTATATTATCCGGAATCAGAATTGCGTGAAAGAAAACTGCTGTTTGAACAGTGAGAGAATTGATCTGGATACGATGAAGGAAATCCTTGATCTGGATGATCTCCCTTTAACAGGCAACGTAGTTATAGAGATTCTCGGGATGTTGACCGATAAAACATGTAAGGCTGCCGAACTTGAAAAGGTGATAGAAAGGGATCCAGGGCTTTCCGCACAGGTCTTGAAGATTGCCAACAGCGCATTTTACGGGTTGCGCGGAAATGTGAATAGTATTGCCAGAGCAATGGTACTGATAGGCATGGAGGAAGTACGCAATGTTGCATTGACCGTCTGCCTGATGAATCAGTTCAGAAGCAGCTCCATGGCCAGATCTTTTGACAGTTTCTCATTCTGGCATCACTCAATAATGACAGGGCTACTGGCAAGAGAGATTGCAGATCAGATTAATCTGGTCAGAGGAAGTGAGGCATATGTGATGGGACTGCTCCACGATCTGGGCATCCTGGGTATGGCCTCCAAGCTGGCAGTTCACTATGACAGGATTTCGAGCCTTGAATCCAGGCGGAACATCGTCCGTTACGAAATAGAGAAATCGCTTACCATACCCCACACGCTTGTGGGATACTGGATAGCAGACAGATGGTCTCTTCCTGAAGTTCTGAAAGAAACTATTCTGTGGCATCATGAACCGCTTGAAGGAGAAAAATTTGTTGCAGAATCTGCTCTGATACATGTGGCTGACCTCATAACAACTCAGGCCGATCATATGGAAAGCAGTGAACAGATGTCTGATCTGCTGGACACGGAAATTTTCTCCAGGGTTGGAATGGATTCAGAAATACTGGCAGATCTATTCAGCTTAAAAGTCAATATGGAAAAAGAAGTCAGAGGCCTCAGCGCAGTACTGGGTTCTGCTTAGAAAAAATCATGATGGATCGACGAGAAAAGATCAGACCTGAATTGCCTGCTGAAATTCCACTGGAACAGGCGGTAGATCTGCTGGGAGCTGGTTTTATCGATACGCACCGTCGGCAGCTGGAAGGGAATCAGGTCCTGGGAATAATACTCAGGCTGGTGGAGGCTGTTTCAGACAGGTTGTCCTGTGAAGAAATCTGTAAGTGTGTAATAGAGATCCTGATGGATGAGACGGGCTTTGAAAACGCGTCTATACTGTTATACGACTCGGATGTTGATCTGCTGAGACTGGTAGCGGCCAAAGGGTTTCTCCAGAAAATGAGAGGCGCCCCGGACCGGAAATACAACACGGATCTCGTTTTTAAACGGGGAGAAGGCGTGGCATGGCAGGTTTTCGAATCTCATAATCCGGTATTTATCGAAGACGCTGAAACAGAGCCCCTGCCGGAAAAGATCGGTACGTGTATTACGCCCCGCAGTCTTGCCTGTCTGCCTCTGTGGAACTGGGGGGTACTGAATCTCAGTGCTGATGGGCCTGTATCAATGCCCAACTACAGGAGACGGGACCTGATCATACTTTCAAATGTCATAGGACACCTTCTCTATACTACAGATCTCAATGAGAAACTGGATAGAAGTCACACACAGTTGAAACAACTGATAGACAGAAAAACAAATGAGCTGCGGCATGCAAACCGAGAACTCAGGGCAAACGTTGCCTATATGGAATCCGTCATAGAGAATGCTCCTCAGGGAATATGTCTCATTGGGCCCGAAGGAACAATCCAGCATGTCAATCCGAAATTTACATCCATACTGGCATGCGAGCAGGGCAAAATTACCGGAACCAGCCCGGACAGGCTTTTCCGGAATAAAAGCGAATATCTCAAGCTGAAGCAGGCGATTGACAACGGAAAGATGATCAAGCTTTCCGATGTCGCCATGCTGCGGCCGGACGGCTCGATATTTCCGGCAGACATTTTCATGCACCCTCTGAGGCATTCCGGAGATTCAAGGCATGGCAGCATGCTGGTTATACACGACATTACACACCAGAAGAAAGCTACTGAAAAACTGGTATATACAGAAAAGTTGAGAGCCTTGGGATCAATGGCAGGCGGAATAGCGCACGACTTCAACAACCT
>DTYO01000229.1 GCA_012961845.1 Thermodesulfobacteriaceae bacterium | reverse complement strand
TGTTTAGGCGCCCGACAGAGACTAGACAGGAATTTTCAAAGTAAATGTAGTCCCTCTGTTCCTTTCTGATTTTACAGCTATTTCACCATGCCAGTCATTGACCAAGCGCTGCACGATGGAAAGACCCAGTCCTGTTTCATCAGGAAAGGTAGTGAAAAAAGGATGGAATATCTTGTCGATATGCTCTTCTTTGATACCGGATCCGTTGTCTGAAACACTCAGCAGGAGAGAGCCGTTCTGCCGCCGGGCCAAAACGGAAATCTGCCCGCCTCTCCTGGGAAGGGCATTATATGCATTTGCAAGAAGATTGATGAGAACATGCTCAAACTGCTTAGGATCGACCCTCAGACTGATACTCTCTGAAACGTCTATAGTGATATCTGCCTCTGGCATTTCCCGACTATTCCCTAAAATATCAATTGCAGCCCGGACCTTTTCCCGCACGGAAACCTGCCGGACCGAACTTGGCTCGGGTATAGCATACATCAGAAATGTCTCAGTCAGTTCATTAATCCGTGCGCTCTCCCGGCAGATGATCTCCAGCAGCCTTTTTCCCTCATGCGATATAAGCGTTCCTTCTTGAAGAAACTGGGCTGCGCCGGAAAGAGATGCCAGGGGATTTCGGATTTCATGTGCCAGGCCCGCTGCAATTTCCCCTAGAGTCGCCATCCTGTCCATACGCCGACGTCGCTCCTCTTCAGCCTTTATTCTGGTAATATCCTGAAATATTATGCCGTATCCAAAACTCCTTTCGACTTCGTCCCTGATTTCAAACACTGATATCCCAAGGATCTTGCGGTCCCCCTCTGGGCATTCATGCCTCAACTCCATCCGTTCGGTTTCAGCTCCCTGCTGCAGCCTCTCCAGCGACAGGGCCCCGGCCGGCCACACGCTTTTGAGCGGCTGTCCGAAAATCTCGGTAACACCAGGCTGAAGTATCTCCATTGCAGCCGTGTTCAGAGTAGTAATTCGTCCTTTTTCGTCTACAGTTATGAGTCCTGACCTAATACTGTTGGCAAGGTGCCTGTGGACCTCTTCCATCCTCTGCAGATCCGTCCTGGCCTCCGAGAGTTTTTCTTCTGCACGGCAAAGCCGCTGGGCCAGAATACCGCCCAACAGGGCAATTGTATTGAAAGCCGCCATGTTGATAAAAAAAACATGAGCGGTCTCTGAAGCACTGACAAAGCTATCATTTCCGGACCAGCAGATCAGAGCCCAGCAAACCGTGCTGAGTACGGCCGAGGCCGTAAGGTGTCTTTTCCCTCCCAGCAGGCATGCTGCGATAATGGCAATGGGAAACAGAAAGACAAGGGGACTGCGGCTGCCTCCTGTCCAGAACACTGCCAGTCCGGCTAATAGCACATCAAAGGCTGTCTGGGTCCAAAGAAGAGGCTCCTCTGCGCCTCTTTTCTGATTCCACAGGAGAAAAACAGCGGCCAGGAAGAAGCCTCCTCCCATGACCATGGAAAGTCTAAACACTGTTTTCGGATCACTGAACGTATGACTGCCATACAGCCAGGCCGCTCCCAGAAGGAATGCCAGAACAACGAGCCGTCCGGCTGTAACATGCAAAAACAGCTTGGTATTCGGATTTTCAGAGGTCATACTTTGCCAGACGATACCTGAAAGATCTGAAATTGAGGCCCAGGAGCTGAGCAGCCTCAGTCTTGACACCCCCGGTTTTTTCAAGGGCCTTCAACAGAAAAACTTTTTCGATTCGGGAAAGTTCCTGGTCCAATTTCAGGCCCCCGAACGGAATTTCCGGCTCATAGGCCCTGAAATTATTGTTTTTCGACTGCTGCTCCTTGAACCTGGCAAGGGACAGACTTTCAGGAAGCAGGAGACTGGATGTAGCAAGTGCAATGCTTCTTTCGATAATATTTTCAAGTTCTCTCACATTGCCTGGAAAAGAATATTCCATCAGGGCTTTCATGGCAAAACTGGAAATTCCCTGAACCGCCTTTTCCTGTTCCCTGGAATATTTGTCCAGAAAATACTGGACCAGTATCGGGATGTCTTCAGGACGTTCTTTCAGGGAAGGCATCCTAATCTGAATGACATTGAGCCTGTAATACAGATCCTCTCTGAAATTGCCCGCCATGACCTCCTCTTCCAGATCCCTGTTAGTGGCGGCAATAATCCGGACATTTACCTTCTGTTCTGTGGTGCTGCCTACCGGAATAAAGGCTTTTTCCTGGACTACCCTCAGCAGTTTCACCTGAAGCATCATGGGTAGTTCCCCTATCTCATCCAGGAAGATGGTTCCGCCATCGGC
>DTYO01000228.1 GCA_012961845.1 Thermodesulfobacteriaceae bacterium | reverse complement strand
TCCCTAATATGTCTGCGGTTATTTTTCTTATCCGGCCTTGTTCTGGAACAAAATTTCTGATTTTAAGATGTATCCGTCAGTCAGAGAGATAATATTCCAGAGTGGACACCACCCTTATTTTCTTGATAAAAGGCGTACTGCTGTCTCTATCCTTTATGGAGAACTGTCCCTGCCTCGCCCGTTTTATTTTTCCCAGGGTACTCTTCGAATCCCTGGCGAATCTTTCCGCCACCTCCCGGGCATTTCTGGTGGCCTCCTCTATCATCGCGGGTTTGAGATCGTTTAATTTCGTAAACAGAAATTCAGTCTTGGCATTGCAGTTCTGGCCTGAGATGGCTATGCCGCGCTTGCCCAATTCCAGCAGATTCTTCATGGATTTCCTTACATTTTCGACCTTGTCTGAATAGACCGTTATTGTCGAACTCCCGGAATACCTGTACTTCACCTTGGTGGAATCAACATAGCCCTGGGCCAGCCGGTCGGTAATGGCAGGCACCGATACCGAGATTTCATCTTCACTGAATCCCTTCTCTCGGAGAAAGCCCTTGACGATAGCGTTGTGTTTCTGAATCGCAGTAAACAGAGAGTTGAGATCATTATCCACCTCGTTGAACCTAATGGGCCATATGGCGACATCCGCGGGCACTTCCCGTTCCGCGAGCCCCTTCACCACCACTGTACGCTCCATGGCCTTGACAGCGATTATTCCGCTGAAGAGAAAATACCCAAGCACCACCAACCCGGCGCACATGAAAGCACCTACCACAAATGCCTCAATTATATATTGTCTGTTCATTAAGTTCTTCTCCATTCCCACAGCTCCCCGGCTGTGTCCGCGCCTTCATGCACAGAGTATGACCGCAGGCAGTCTGCTTTTCGGCCTTGACGGTTTCTGCCAAAGAGGCTATATGTAGCACATTCTCAAAAAAAGGTGTTACTGATGCATATATCCGAAGGCGTCCTGTCGCCCCCTGTACTGCTCGCAGGTACTGTGCTGGCCGTTTCCGGGGTAGCAGTCGGGTTAAAAAAAATGGATTATCAGCAACTGGTCACAGTTGCTCTGTTGTCATCCGCTTTTTTTGTGGCATCACTGATTCATGTCCCCATAGGCCCGGGCAATATTCATCTGGTGCTGAACGGTATCATGGGCATCCTGCTTGGATGGGCATGTTTCCCGGCAATAGCCATAGCACTGCTCCTCCAAGCCATTCTCTTTCAGTTCGGCGGCCTAACCACCTTGGGAACCAACACCATCATCATGGCATTTCCAGCTTTAATATGCTGGTATCTGTTCCAGCCCCTGCTTGCCGGTTCACCCGCAAGGCGATCTGCAGCGTCCTTCCTCTGCGGCTTTCTTTCCGTCTGCCTGTCTGCACTGTTGGCCGCAATGTGTCTTTCTCTGTCACAGGAGGCCTTTGTTTCTGCCGCCAGGCTACTGGTATTAATCCATATACCGGTGATGATTATAGACGGCATTGTAACCATGTATGCAATATCGTTCATCGCGAGAGTAAAGCCTGAGCTGTTGAGAAGACCTGCCGACCGGAACTGACCAAAACTTTTTAAAGGCACCCTTCAGACAATGATCCCGTTTACTGAACTTCCGCCACCTATTCAAGCTCCGCCTTGAGACTAAAATCACCGGACCCACGGTATGACCTGACCATGACGTAGTATTCGCCCGACTCTAAAGGCTCTATCCGGATCTATTCATCGCAGAACCTGCAAAACCGCGATGATCATAATCCGTCACTGTAGGCGCAGAATCTTTCTTGACGTAGAGATCAAAGTCCAGTCCCTGCGGCCCATCAAGTTCGATGTTCAAGGCATGTCCCACAGAAATTTTGAACATGGCCGTATCACCGGTCTGCCTTAGCCTGCTCGATGCTGTTTCTCCGACATGCAGCAGCCTCACATCTGTCTGCTCCAGTGACTCGATAATTCCGCCTGCATCGATCAATCCAAAACCATGGCCGTAATCAAAACCTATGGAATCCAGGTCTTCAGCCAAACGGCGGACGAAATTACGGAGCTGGGCCCGATTAACATCCGCCTGGGAGCTATTTACTCCTGACGGCCGCCACGATTCCGGTTGCCACAGG
>DTYO01000227.1 GCA_012961845.1 Thermodesulfobacteriaceae bacterium | reverse complement strand
CTGTTACAGGTTCTCCAGGCAGTATGCGCCTCAGACATGAGCTCTGTCCGAAGGCCGGGTTGATTCCGGTGCCGCCGGCAGGGGTGTTGATCCAGGCAGGAACGGCTCCTTCCGGGCCGGACAGGATCTGCCCCATGCCCATTTCCTGGTTCCATCCCCTCATTCTGAGATATCCGGGGTGTCCTGTCTTCCGCAGGACAGACTCAATTTCCGAGGCAAATTCCAGTTCCGTGATGCCAGGCCTGAGTATTTCAGGCACCTGTTTCACAGCACCGGCAATCTGATCTGAGGCGCTTCTGATTTGTTCGAGTTCCCACCTGGATTTCCTGGAACGCACAGTCCGGACAAGGTGGGTAATGCCGGCTACAGGGGTCGACGGCCAGACCCTTTCCGTATAGTAGATGTACAGCTCTGCAGGCAGGACGTCCATTTCAAGACCGATTTTCCGGGGCCTGTCAAAGCGGTACTTCCTGACGATTTCCCTCAGGCGGCTCAGACCATGGAGCGGTTCGATCCTCCTGACAGGCGATTCGGCAGCCGCCCTTTCGCATACTCTCCACACCAGCAGGATAGGGTCACCCACAGCGGGAATTAGCATGTGACAGTCCTGGACTGTGCCTGCAAAGTAATAGAGATCCGCATTCTGCCTGAGGAGCGCGAGCTCTATCCCCTCTTCTTGGAGGAGCTTCTGGAGCCTTCCGATCCGTTCCCGGATTTCTGTCTCAGGTACCATGGTCAGAGTCAATCAGTTTGGTGCGGATGCCGTTTCCGGGCAGTTCAGCCTCTCTGCCACATCAATAACGGTATTGGCATAGGGCCTGCTGTAATTGTATTTGAGCAATACTTTTACCTGTCTGTTGCGGGTGAGCCCGTTTTTCCAGCCGTAGTGCCTGATATATGCCCCCATGCTGGCCATTGCATCAGGTACCGAAAACAGGTCGATCCTGCCGTCTCCGTCATGGTCAACCCCGAACCGCAGGGCATTCGAAGGCATGAACTGGCAGAGGCCTATGGCTCCAAAGATTGACCCCTTCATTCCCAGGATGTCGAGCCTGTTTTGCTCTGAATAACGAAGCAGGGCTCTCAACTCCCCGTACGCCCAACTGGATTTCTTACAGAGTTTCTGCTCGATTCTCTTTCTCTCAGGTGAATCGAGTATTTCTTTCGGGAGCCACGGGCGTACCCGGTCAAAATCCGTGGCTGCTGCCATGCTGGCCAGTATGTTGAAGGCCGGGTCCGCCCCCAGGTACCTGCCCAGGTCGGTTTCTATGAGCAGAATGGCTACTTCTATCTCCTTGGGAACTCCATATTCGGTTTCTATTTCCTCAAGGAGATCGCTGTGCCTGTCCAGAAAGGCACCGGCCCTGGAAATGCGTTCAGGCCTGAGGAATTTTCCATAGTCCAGGCTACTTTCCCTGTGGGTGAGCTTGCGAGGCATGACCTTCGGGTTGAATTTCACCTGGCTGCTGGAAAATAGCCTGCGGATCCTGGTGGCGTTTTCTCCGTCTGCAATGAGTCTTGTGATAAGTGGATCCCAGACCTGTCTGCCCTCAGGGATGTCCGGAGATGCGACAGACACCGGTGCCTGCAGCATGAAGGCTGGCAGGCATAAGAAAAAAAGAATCCAGTACGAACACTGAATCTGTCTGCGTGTGGCACATAAGGATGGTTTCATTTGTTATTACCTGGTTACCTTTCAAACAGGCGGCCTAGACCGCTGCCCAGCACCGATCCTTCTCCCTGGGTTCTGGCTGGGCTATTCTGGGGAGCAAATTCGTGCATTTTCCCGGCGAGTCGGGAGAAAGGCAGAGACTGGAGCCAGACATGTCCGGGCCCTCTGACGTTGGCAAAAAAGAATCCTTCTCCTCCGAAGATGGCCGATTTCACATTCCCCACGAATTTTATGTTGTAAGAGACTGTTCTGGTCAGGGCCACCAGGCAGCCTGTATCCACCTTCAGGCATTCGCCTGGTCCCAGATCTTTTTCCACGATTGTGCCGCCTGCATTGATGAATGTGAGGCCGTTTCCCTCAAGTTTCTGCATGATGAATCCTTCTCCTCCGAAAAGCCCTGTGCCGATTCTTTTCTGAAAGGCCACTCCTATGGATACGCCTTTAGCTGCACACAGAAAAGCGTCTTTCTGGCAGATGATTTCACCGTTGTATTCCCTGAGATCCAGGGGGATGATCTTCCCAGGATACGGGGCGGCAAAAGCGACTTTCCCCTTTCCGGTTCCCCTGCATGTGAAGACCGTGCAGAACAGGCTTTCACCGGTTATGAGTCTCTTGCCGGCCCCGATGAGTTTGTCGAATATGCCGCCCGACTGCGATGAATCGCTGCCGTCTCCGAAG
The DNA here is from genome assembly GCA_012961845.1 of Thermodesulfobacteriaceae bacterium. Classification (GTDB taxonomy): domain Bacteria; phylum Desulfobacterota; class Dissulfuribacteria; order Dissulfuribacterales; family UBA3076; genus DTYO01. Next base: position 444 of record DTYO01000227.1, on the reverse strand, counting down.
ACCGTCTCCATCACAATGTCGTCAGTCATATACATCATTGCCCCGGCCTCGGCCACGGCGCTTTCTCCGGGATCAAGCTCTATCTCCACGAACTGCATCTCGTGGCCCATGATTTCATAGTCTATTTCATGGGCAGTCATGCCTGAAGATGCATGCGGCGGGGGCGGAGCAGGGCCGGACCGTGAATATTCCGGCATGGCGAATTCGCCGAAACTCGAGATGGTTGCCCAGTCCGTCATGCCTTCCTTCCATACGAGGCTATCCATCTCCAGCCGGTTCGACGCCAGCATGGACCGGATCTCCTGTGTTGAATACGGACCTCTGGTTTGTCCGTCCACTGCAATGAACCATGTGTTCATTTTACAGTCCCTCCGTCTTGCCAGATAAACTTGATCCATACCTTTCTTTTTCTGGGCCCGTCAAATTCACAGAAAAATATCTTTT
>DTYO01000226.1 GCA_012961845.1 Thermodesulfobacteriaceae bacterium | reverse complement strand
TCAACCTGTTGTTGAGGCTCCTTTCTCCGGCACCACAGCTGATCTTTAGACTGTTTCGTCATCCTGCACAGCCGCCTGCAGATCAGATCCAGACCTGGCTCCATTTTCACTGCAACCAGATTGCCTGCCTCTTTGCTGCTGATTATGATGTATTCCATGGTCAAAAAGTACAGCGAATTCAACAAAGAAGTCTTCGGCATTTGAAGCCGCAGGAAATCGCGATTTCACCAGACATGCTATTTTGTCAGGGGGTTGAAATGGCAAAGTACTTATGTGCCCCCTCTGCCTTGCATCTTCGGCAGACTTGTGGCTTGCATAATCAGGATCAATGAATTCCATACTGGACTGAGGGACGTAAATCAGACATGAATCTGATCGGCTTTATGAGCGACTTCGGGTTGCAGGACCCCTATGCCGGGATCGTCAAAGCCGTAATGGCAGGCATCAATCCTCATATTCATATAATTGATATTACACATCATATCTCGGCTCACGATATAGCGGCAGGCGCCTTGGTTCTTGAAACCGCTTATGGGAATTTCCCCGCTGGCAGTATCTTTCTTGCGGTAGTAGATCCGGGAGTCGGGTCCGACAGGGCAGGAATTCTGGCGGTCTCAGACAGATATTCCTTTGTGGCACCGGACAATGGCGTCCTGAGCAGAATTTTCAAGCTCGAAGGGGAACTGACGTGTTACCGGATAGAAAACCGGGCCTTTTTCCCGGGGCCGGTCAGCAACACATTTCACGCAAGAGACATCTTTGGCCCGGCTGCGGCCCACCTGAGCCTCGGCACTCCGCCCCCGGAATTCGGCCCTATCCACCATGAACCGGTCAGGATCGAATGGCCCGAACCTGTAATCGGTCCCGAAGGAATCACAGGACAGGTAATCCATGTGGACGGATTTGGAAGCCTGCTCACGAACATCCCATATGAGATCATCAGGCAGCAGTTGCCGGGAAAACATGCCGCATCAGTCAGCATCGGCAGCAGAGTCATTCCAGTGCACCGGACATACTCGGATGTCCCGCCAGGCAGCGCCCTTGCGCTCTCCGGCAGTTCAGGCCTGCTGGAAATCGCTGTCAACCAGGGAAGCGCCCGGGATCTGCTTGAAGCAGGCCCCGGTACTCCTGTGACAGTCACCTGAAACAAACGTACATGGGACTCCCTGACCAGTCTTCATTTCAGGCGTTAATTTTTTTCCCCGAGATACCGATAATATCAGCAGCATGGGAGCTACAAACAGGGCCCGGAAAACCAGGCCACCCATAGAGCAGGAACTCCAACGGCTTCTGAAGGAAACTGAAGCAGATCTGAAACGGCTCCAGGAAGAGAAAGCCGATCTCAGAGGAGTATGTCTCGCAGGCAGGCAGCTCAGAGAATTAGATCTGTCAGGGGCGGATCTGTCAGGAGCGGATCTCTCGGGGGCCGATCTGTCAGGGGCGGATCTGTCAGGAGCCATATTGTTCAAAGCCAGAATGGAAGGGGCCATATTGACCAGGGCCAACCTCAGCGGTGCAGAGCTGACAGGCGCCGATCTCTCTGAAGCGCATTTGGAAGAAGTAACCGCAGATCATGCAGGTTTCGGCCTTGTCAGCCTTAAAGGTGCAGTCCTCTTCAGGGCCCGGCTCAGAAAAGCCACCCTGACAAAGGCCGACCTGTCGGGTGCCGATCTGCGTTGTGCAGATATGGTGGGAATCAGAATGCGTGAAGCCAACCTTCAGAGAGCAGATTTCACCGAGTCGGCTCTCAGAAAAGCAGATCTGGCACTATGCAACCTGCATAGTGCGATATTCAACAACGCAGATCTTCGGCAGGCCAGGCTCCGCCAGATCAGGCACTACAAAAAGGCAAGCTGGATCGGCACTGATATCAGAGACATCAATTTTGCCGGTGCATACGGCATGAGGCGGTGGGCAATGGATCAGAATTACCTCTATGAGTTCCGCAACAGTAGCAGAGCGGCTGCTCTTCTGTATTATCTCTGGTGGTTTTCCAGTGACTGCGGACGTAGCATGGTAAGGTGGTGCTCCTGTATTTTTGTTCAGGGGCTGGTCTTTGCCTGGCTGTACACATTGGTAGACGTGGATTACGGCCGGCACCAGACCGTTCTGTCTCCACTGTATTACAGCGTGGTAACCCTGACCACGCTCGGCTACGGCGATGTCGTCCCTGCATCTGCCGGTGCACAGATGATAGCGGCGCTGGAAGTCGGGACGGGCTACCTGATGCTTGGAGGGCTCCTGTCCATATTCGCCAATAAAATGGCCAGACGGGCTGATTGAATAATATGCTGAATTTTTGGCTCAAAAGAATAAACAACCCGAAAAAAGAACTTAACAGGCTTCTCAAGGGATATGAACTGCCCAGTTTCCCGGATGCAGTCATGAAAGTCCTAGCGCTGCTTAGAAACCAGGATTCATCCATGCAGGAAATCTCAAAATATCTTCAGATGGACCCTGGAATTCACGTGTGTATACTGAAAACGGTCAACTCTGCGGCTTTTGGCCTAGCTGCCAGGGTCAGCAACATTCACCACGCGGTCACCCTGCTGGGGAGATCACGCCTGGAGTCTCTTGTTCTCGCATTTGCAGTAAAAAGTGTGCTTCCATCTGTGGACATCCCATGCCTCAACATGAGGAAGTTCTGGGTGACAGCTGCCAGACGCGCCACGCTGGCTGGAATTGTTGCGAGACTGGCGCATCCCGCCACCCAGGTCGAATCATTCGCAGCAGGTCTTCTCCAGGACATGGCCATCCCGGTGATCAGCTCCCTCAACAGGAACGGCTACTGCAGTGTCATCGATGAATGGGATACCGATGGACGCGTCAGGCCGGACATTCTCGAAAGAAACATTTTCGGTTACGACCACCAGATCATAGGGGGACTAATGGCAGAACAGTGGGAACTTCCTGCATATCTGGTCGCGAGTATATCGGAGCATCACTGCCTCGACAGAAAAACACAGGTCGAACCGGCAGTAAAGCTGGTATCCTGCTTCAGGTACGGCAACAACACTGACGACATGGGCACATTTATGGATACGTGCACAGAGGAACTGGGTCTGGATCCAGACATGCTCAAGGAACTCACAGAGAGTGCCTTTGAAGAGGCAGAAGGACTGTCTCGCGTCTTCGTCTAACTCATCTTTGGCAGTTCAAAAATTAAATTCCTTTTAAAACAGTACGATAAAGGTGCATGGAAATCTCTTGGCACTACAAATCCCAATCAATGAAACCAAAATTACATCTCGCGCATAGTAGGCGGAACAGCTACATGAGCAGCCTGGAAAATTTTGCCACATGACCCAACGCATTGAGTGCGGACAGCAAGCCGTTTTCCGTTATCCTCGACAACTGTCTCCTGCAGTGATTTCAGGTCTTGCTTTATGTCTGCCCACTCGCAATTATATCCAGCCTGTTCAAGACGACGATCCTGTTCTTTGCGGAGGGCCATGGCGAGAAAACTACAAAATACGTGGCCTCGGATGGTTTCATCACGTTGATGATAAACAGGCCTTGTGTCAAAAATGGACTTTGGGTCTCTGAAAGCATGCTCCACCTGCCAAAGTTCCTTGTATTTCAGGGCAACCTGTTCCGGCTCCAAGTCAGTATTGGTTTTGAGAACCCACTTGCCGTCAAACCTGGCCTCTTCCTGTACTTTCTTCTTGTCAATAGAAACGCTGCCGCGGGAGAGCTTCAGATATTTTCGGTATCCTTTGTTGCCAATCATGGCCTTGGGGCCACTTTTAATTCGTTGATGCAAGGAATCTAGAATGGCTTGCCGGTCAGCCGCATCCTTACGGGCCTGTTTGGGATTGAGACATACGATATAACGCCGGCCACCTGTCCAAACCTCCGGATGCCAAGTATATAGGGGAGATTGCGCTCCGGATCTTCAAGTTGTTTCATGGTATCCGCACTGATCATACCGCGATCAGCTACAATACAGAAACGATGAATGCGAAATCGTTTGCGGAGACGGTCAGCAACCGGGATCAATGTCTTGACATCCGCTGTGTTGCCCGACCACATCTCGCAGCATATAGCCTGCCGTTATCATCAAGGACGGCGCCTACAACCATCACGGGTTTGTGGCGAGCAGTACCAGCTCAACTGTTAAAGAAAAGTTAAAGAAACCGGGACAAAAGAATCCTTTTAAATGCCCCGGTCCGGCTGGAAGACCTTTTGGGATGGAGTAACAACATAGATTAAGCGAAAAAATCCAAGGAATAGTGATTGCCTTCATTTAAAGGCGCAATGGAAATTGAACTGCTGGCGATCTCACGTATCATGCCGATGCGTTTTTTTGTTTGCACGAACATCCGACATGGCATTGCCAGGAGATCCAACAGCCGGTCTTGCCGTCATTCCTGAAGGCGCTTCAGGGAATAGATCCCGTTCAGCCCCGAGACGGGCATGGGACGTTTATCGCGGCGACAGGAAAAGTGATCCCTGAACCTCCGGTACCAGAGGGATACGAATTCC
>DTYO01000225.1 GCA_012961845.1 Thermodesulfobacteriaceae bacterium | reverse complement strand
TGCTGGGCGGCCTGGGCAGCGGTCTACTGGTGGCAAAATTCTGTCCGGAGGCCCAGGGACACGGCACAGACTCAGCCATCAAGACATATCACCACAAGGAAGGTTTTATTCATCTCAAAGTTCCGATAATAAAGACATTTGCCTCTTTTCTGACCTTGGGAACCGGGGGATCAGGTGGAAGCGAAGGACCCATATGCCAGATAGGCGCCGGACTCGGATCGGTTCTAGCCCAGAAACTTAGGCTCACAAACCGTGAGATGAGAGTGCTCATGGCAGCCGGTATGGGCGCCGGTGTCGGAGCCATTTTCCGTGCCCCGCTCACAGGTGCTCTGTTCGCATCGGAAATACTCTACAGAGACCCTGAATTCGAGGCAGACGTTGTAATCCCGTCTGCAATTGCATCAACAGTGGCATACTCACTGTTCTGTTCTTTTTTCGGATGGGGCTCAATGTTCGAAGCCGCCGACTTCAGATTTGACAACGTGCTGGCTCTCGGGCCGTATACGGTTCTTGCCCTTGCCATATCCCTGGGAGTGTTTCTGTTCGTAAAGATATTCTGGGGACTCCATGATTTTTTTCAGGGCCTGCGGCTGCCCATATGGATCAAACCCGCCATTGGCGGACTGATCACAGGGACAATAGGACTTGCACTGCCCGGCGTTCTGGGCTTCAGTTACGGATTTCTTCAGGAAGGTCTAGACAACAACATTTCCATGTACCTGTTTGCAGCCCTTGCCCTCGGCAAGATACTGGCAACCTCGTTCTCCATCGGTTCAGGTGGAAGCGGAGGGGTCTTCGGTCCGTCTGTTGTAATCGGCGGGTGCATAGGTGGAGCTGTAGGAATGCTGTTCCATGACGTCATGCCTGGTATCGTCTCCCACTCCGCCCCCTTCATCATGGTTGGAATGGCGGGTTTCTTTGCAGGCAGCTCCAATGTCCCGATCACTGCGGTAATTGTTGTCAGTGAAATTACAGGGTCCTATCATCTTCTCCTGCCCAGCATGCTGGTATGCAGTGTCTGCTATTTCCTGTGCCGCAAATGGAATCTCTACAGGGATCAGGTGGCAAACAAGGTGGCTTCACCTGCACACAAAGGGGATTTTTTCAGCGATGTCCTAGAAAACATACAGGTGAAAGATATCTTCAACCCTACAGGCACCTGTGCCATCCTTCCCGAGAGCATGAACTTTGCCCAGTTCTGCAGGTTTTTCCGATCTGTAGATCAGCATTATTTTCCTGTAGTCAATGACGACAACATACTTACCGGCATTTTTTCCGTCAATGACGTCCGCCACTGTCTATTCGATGTGAACGAACTGGGATCCTTGGTAATAGTCAAGGACATTGCACGGAAAGACATTATTACCACTACCCCATCGGAAGATGTAAATACTCTTTTCAAAAAATTTACCATTCGCAACATCGACCGGATACCCGTGGTGACAGATGATGATCCACACGATTTTCAAGGCATGATCAGCCGGCGTGAGGTTATTAATTTTTACAACAGATCGCTGGATGAATTAAAAGATTCCACTTCAGGCACCGGCAGGAAAGAAGCTCTTCCTTTCTAAAAAAATTCGAGTCCTTCTCCAACTATTACAGGGTATCCATGGCAAAACGCCTTTCTTCCAAACTGCTCGACAAACTATCGCCCAATGAGGGGATGCTCCTAATGCTTCTGGCCGTGATAGTCGGTGCAGTTACAGGAGTGGCTGCAGTAATTTTCATACGCCTCATCGCCTTTATACAGATCTTTTCGTACACCCATGCAGAGATGTTTCCCGCCTTTGGCCGCCTGTGGATCATTTTCGTTCCCGTTGCCGGGGCACTCCTGGCAGGCCCGATCATTTCGAGATTTGCTAAAGAGGCCAAAGGCCACGGGGTTCCGGAAGTAATGCAGGCATTAATTCTCCGCGGCGGCCGCATCCGCCCCAGGGTAGCACTGGCCAAAATAGTTGCCTCTGCTCTGTGCATAGGCACCGGCGGGTCGGCCGGAAGAGAGGGGCCCATTGTTCAGGTCGGGTCTACTCTGGGATCAGCACTGGGACAGTGGCTCAGACTGTCTGACGAACGCATAAAGAACCTGGTGGCGTGCGGGGCCGCCGCCGGCATTGCAGCCACTTTTAATGCTCCCATTGCAGGGGTCGTGTTTGCCCTTGAGGTTCTGATGAGTGAACTGCAGCTGACAGTATTTGGCAATGTAGTCCTGTCAGCAGTATCGGCCAGCATCATAAGCCAGATCTTCCTAGGGGCGCGACCTGCATTTGAAGTCCCTGCCTATACACTTAATTCCCCTTGGGAGATTCTCTTGTATCTTGCCCTCGGTCTCCTGGCCGCACTTGTTGGCATCATGTTCATCAAAATGCTTGATACGTTTGATAACATATTTGACCGGTGGAAGTTTTCCTCCGGTCTCAAGCCGGCTGTCGGTGCACTGTTCCTGGGTCTTCTCGCCTATTACTATCCCAACCTGCACAGGTTTTCATCCGGCACTCCTGAGGATTTCAGGCTTGGCATGCCCCTCATGGAAAACATCCCCCATATCTATGCATCCGGCTTTGAATTTATCGAAGAGGTGCTCCTGGGCAACGCACCGTTTTTTCTGGTGGCTCTCCTTATAATCCTAAAGCCTCTGGCCACCTCGTTCACATTAGGATCCGGCAATTCAGGAGGAATCTTTGCACCTTCTCTTTTTACAGGGGCCATGCTCGGCGGTACATTCGGTTACATTGCAAATGTCATCTTCCCTGAAATTGCCAGCGAAATAGGCGCCTACGCACTGGTCGGCATGGCCGCGGTTTTCGCTGCAGCGGCCCATGCGCCCCTTACATCCATATTGATCGTTTTTGAAATGAGCAACGACTACAGTCTTATACTTCCACTGATGGCAGCCGGTATGGTAGCATCTACAATTGCCCACTGGCTCCACCCGGAATCTATCTATACTATCAAACTGGTTAAACGCGGCATTCATTTCGGGCATGGACGCGACATGGGCGTTATGCAGAACGTCTCCGTCCGGGAAGTCATGAACCGGCATCCGATAACAGTGGAGGCAGATCAGGCAGTAGCGGAAGTCTTTTCTGCCTTTCAAAAAACCCATCTCCAGGGTTTTCCTGTCCTTGACAAAAACAGGCTGTACGGCATTATCACGGTCCAGGATGTTGAACGTGCCCTCTCCGAGAACAATCTGGACATTCGGCAGACAAAAATACGCGACATAGCCACAGCCTCCCCGATAACCGTCTTCCCCGATGAAACAGTGTGGTCCGCCATACGGAAGATGGCTCCCAGGGATCTTGCCAGGCTGCCTGTGGTGGACAGAAGGGACAAAAAAAACCTTCTGGGCCTGGTCAGCCGGAGTGACATATTGAGGGCCTACAATGTAGGAATAATACGTAAGCAGCAGGTACAGAAAATGTTGGACAGCAGGAGATCTAAGGAATAATGCTGCCAGCCAGCCGTCAAAATATAAGACCCGGCACCTGTCTGTCTGGTGCCGGGTCTTATATTAATTCAAATATGGTAAAGGAGCTTAAGGATTACCGTTTTCCTCTTCCTCTTCTCCAGATTTTTCCCGGGCTGCTTCTGCAGCCACATCTGATTCGTCTTTCCCCGCAGTGGCTTCTTCTTCCGAAGGCCCTGATCCAGCCCCCTCTTCTGCAGCTGCTTCTGAGGTTTCAGTCTGTTCCAAACCCTCTCCTACCTCAGCCTCCTCCTGTTCCTCAGTTGAGGTTACGGCCTGTTTTTCTTCCTGGATTTCAGATGGAGCCTGGGGTATAAGAGTTACATCTTCCGAATCCGCTTGTTTTTTCCTGCGCCCTGATCGTAACCTGGGTTTTTCCAGTGATTCACTAACCATTTCCACTACGGACATCATGGCTGCATCCCCCCTACGCGGTCCTATCCGAACAATACGCGTATACCCGCCATTTCGATCTCCGTACTTATCACTGCATTCATCAAACAGCTTGGCCACGACAGCAGGATCACGAACTACTGACATTGCCTGCCGTCTGGCATGCAATGTACCGTCTTTGGCCAGTGTCACCATCCTGTCGGCTATCCTGCGGACCTCTTTAGCCCTAGTGACCGTTGTCATTATGCGCCCGTGATCCAGAAGTGATGTAACCATATTTCGCAGCATAGCCTTACGATGCGCTGTCTTGCACCCAAGCCTGCGTGTACGCCTGCGATGTCTCATTTTTTCTATCCTTCCGTACCTGGTTCTCCGCCAGACTCCTCATTTTCCGGAGGATTCCAGCCTTCGAGCGTCATGCCAAGTTCCAATCCCATGGTGTCGAGGATCCTGAGTATCTCCTCCAGGGACTTCCGCCCGAAATTCTTGGTTTTAAGCATCTCCTGCTCAGTTTTCTGAACCAGTTCCCCTATATAATTGATGTTCGCATTTTTCAGACAATTGGCCGATCGAACTGAAAACTCCAGTTCATCAATCCTCCGATTCAGGAATTCGAGTTTTCCGTCAAAATCAGGCTCAACAGGTTGTTCCTGAGGTTCTTCTTTTTCGTCAAAATTGATAAATACCGCAAATTGCTCTTTCAGGATTTTGGCTGCATAGGCCACGGCCTGCTCGGGCGTGACAGTGCCGTCAGTTGTAACCTCCAGGGACAGCTTGTCATAATCGGTCATCTGACCTACCCTGGCCTGTGTCACTCTGTAATTGACCTTCTCTATAGGTGAAAAAAGGGCGTCTATAGGTATGGTTCCGATTACCTGGTCAGGTTCTTTGTTCATTTCGGCCGGTGCATATCCCTTGCCCCATTTCGCCACCATCTCCATATTGAGTTCCCCATCCTCTGTCAGGGTAGCTATGTGATGGTCAGGATTTAAAATCTCGACTCCACCCCTGGGAGCAACAAGATCTCCTGCAAGAATCTCCCCTGCGCCTTTTTTCTCAATTGTGAGCAGCTGGTCTTCATCCTTGAACAACTGAAGTCTTACACCCTTAAGATTAAGAATGATATCAGTAACATCTTCTATCACTCCAGGAATGCTGGCCAGTTCGTGCAGAACTCCTTCCATTTTTACAGATACGATTGCAGCCCCCTGAAGTGATGACAGCAGGATTCTGCGCAGGGCATTTCCCAGAGTAATTCCGAATCCCCTTTCCAGGGGCTCACAGGTAAACTTCCCATAAAAACTCGTATAGGTGTCTGGATCCACTTCAAGTTTGTTTGGACGGATCAATTCCCGCCAATTTCTATAGAATGGAGTCTGTTCAGCACTCATATTGTCTGTTATAGCCTCTCGTACCCCTGTTTAAATACAATGCCAGCCGTCGATCAGATCCGCCGTTCCCTGTTACTTGGAATAGAACTCCACTATCATCTGTTCCTGAATCGGCATGGTTATGTGCCCCCTTTCAGGTAGTGATTCAACGACACCCATCAATTTTTCAGCATCAAGAGACAGCCATTCAGGAACTCCCCGCCTGACAACAGACTCCAGAGCCTCCTTTATCGGAACAATCGACCTGCTCTTTTCCCTTACCTTGATCACATCCCCCTGCCGCACCTGGTAGGACGGTATATCCACTTTTTTATCATTTACAAAATAATGACCGTGTTTCACCAGCTGCCGCCCCTGCTGCCGTGACTCAGCAAGGCCCAGTCTGAATACAACATTGTCCAGCCTCAGTTCAAGAAGCTGAAGCAGATTAGCCCCTGTAACACCTTTTCTTCTGTCTGCTTCATCAAAATACCGGCGGAACTGGTCTTCCTGTATACCGTACATCCGCCTCACTCTCTGTTTTTCTCTGAGTCTTATACCGTAATCAGAGACCCTGACACGCCGCCCCTGTCCGTGCTGACCAGGAGCATAACTGCGTTTTTCAAAGGAGCATTTGTCTGAATAACAACGATCACCTTTCAGGAAGAGTTTACTCCCTTCTCTCCTGCATATACGGCAACGTGGTCCTGTATATCTAGCCAAAATAATTCCTCCCGGGATTCACTGTCCTTCTGTAAGTGGACCCCAATTCCGATTAAATACTGCCTATACCCGACGTCTTTTTGGCGGCCTGCAACCGTTATGCGGCACGGGGGTGATGTCTTTGATGACGGTTATTTCAAAACCTGCCACCTGCAATGCCCTCAGCGCGGCTTCCCTGCCTGCACCTGGCCCCTTAATCTGAACTTCTACAGACCTCATGCCGTGCTCTGCTGCCTTGCGCGCAGCATTTTCAGCCGCCATCTGAGCCGCATACGGGGTACCTTTTCTGGATCCCTTGAATCCCTGTGTTCCGGCACTGGCCCATGAGACAGCATTCCCCACCTTGTCTGTAATAGTGATAATAGTATTGTTGAAGGTGGCCTGGATGTGAACTATACCCTCAGGCACATTTTTCTTCTCTTTTCTACCACCTCGCCTGGGTGAAGCCATAACTGTTTCTCCGTGTTTCTTTTATACTACTCTCTTCTTCTTTATTGCCGCTCTTCTCGGCCCCTTCCTGGTCCGTGCATTGGTTTTCGTCCTCTGCCCCCGCACCGGGAGTCCGCGCCGATGACGCAGGCCTCTGTAGCAGCCAAGATCCATGAGTCGCTTGATGTTCATGGAAATCTCCCTGCGAAGATCACCTTCGACTTTGTAATCAGCATCAATGACCTTATGCAGGGTCCTGATATCTTCATCTGTCAAGTCATCGGATTTCTTCCCCAGATCAATCCCGGCCTTTTCCAGAATCTCCCGGGCGGAAGTCCTGCCGATCCCATATATATATGTCAAAGCTATTTCAAGTCTTTTATTTCTAGGCAGTTCAACACCTGCTAATCGTGCCACTTACCAGCTCCTTATTTTTCCCTATTATCCCTGCCGCTGCTTATGACGGGGATTCTTACAGATAATTCGGACGATTCCTTTTCTGCGGATAACTTTGCAATCCCTGCAACGTCGTTTAACCGAGGCTGAAACTTTCATTTGACCTGTCCTTTATCAGTGATATGAAAAATTCTTTCAGGGCCTCCCTACTTGGCCCTGTAAACCACCCGTCCCCTGGTCAAATCATATGGAGACAGTTCAACCGTCACCCTGTCGCCCGGAAGAATCCTGATATAGTGCATCCGCATTTTCCCGGAAATATGGGCAAGCACCTTGTGTCCATTATCCAGTTCCACACGAAACATAGCATTGGGCAAGGTCTCGACCACCTTTCCCTCCACCTGTATTGCATCACCTTTGGCCATCAAAATATCCTTTTGACATTTAATTGATTTATCTTCCTATTGCAACATGCTCAGTATCTCCGGGCCGTTCTCTGTAATCGCTACAGAGTGTTCCCAATGAGCTGAGAGGCTTCCGTCCACAGTAACTGCTGTCCAGCCGTCTTCCAGGACCCTGACTTCCGGGCCTCCTGCATTGACCATCGGCTCTATGGCGAACACCATTCCAGGCTTCAGCAGCGGCCCTTGACCCGGCCTTCCAAAATTCGGAACTTCAGGCGGTTCGTGGAGGGACCGCCCGATTCCATGCCCAACAAACTGCCTAACTATGCTGAAGCCCGCCTTTTCCACAACCTCCTGGATGGCCCATGAGATATCCTGGAGCCTGGCTCTGGGCCTAGCCCTTTCTATCCCCTTGCACAGAGCCTGGACAGTGACTTCAATCAGCCTGCTTGCCTCTTCCGAACCAGAACCTACAAGCCTGCTCAGAGCAGCATCACCGTAGTACCCTTCAACAATACTTCCAAGGTCCATGCTCACCAGATCTCCCTCAAGGATTATCCGCTCAGGAGACGGTATTCCATGAACGACCTCATCATTCACAGAAACACACAAAGATGCAGGATAACCTCGATACCCCTTGAAGGCAGGGACTGCACCCCTTTTTATGATTCCCTCTGTTGCGATCCTGTCAAGGTCATGTGTGGAGATTCCAGGCTGCAGGGACTCGCTCAATTCGTTCAGGACTTCAGCAACTATCCGGTTTGCCACCCTCATCAATTCCAATTCGCGGGGTGACTTCAGTATGATACAACGCGTAGCCTTCCTTTTTTTCACTGCTTCTCTATCTGTACGTATACCTCAAATGAGGGATGCAGCTCTGTTTCCATTCTAATCTATGCACTGGTAACCAACCCGTTAATCATCCCCTCCTGGCCTTGAGCTTCACGCCTTTCATAAAACCATCGTAATTACGTGTAATCAGGTGAGACTCAATCTGAGCCATAGTATCCATGCCTACGCCTACCACTATCAGAAGTGCAGTCCCACCAAAATAAAACGGTACATTGAATTTACTGATGAGAATGCTGGGAAGGACACATATGACTGATACGTAGATAGCACCTATCAATGTAATTCTCGAAAGCACCTTGTCAATATATTCGGCGCTGCGCCTTCCAGGCCTGATCCCAGGTATGTATCCGCCGTTTTTCTTCAGATTTTCGGCTATGTCGCTTGGATTGAAGGTAATGGCAGTATAGAAGTAACAGAAAAATATGATAAAGGCCACAAAGATGACCTCGTATATCAGGCTGCCGGGTCTGAGGCTCTGAGCCACACTCTGCATCCATGGCACCTGAATGAAATTTGCAATTGTCGCAGGAAACATGATGATAGATGACGCAAAAATAGGAGGAATTACTCCTGCTGTATTCACCTTAAGAGGCAGGTGAGTCGTCTGCCCGCCATATACCCTCCTCCCGACTACTCTCCTGGCATAGTTGATGGGAATCCGCCGGTGGGACCGCTCCATAAAACATATAAAGCCGATTACTACGCCCATCATCACGACCAAAAATACCATGAACGCAGTATTAAGCTCTCCGGTCCCTATTAGCCGGAATGTATCAATTATAGCTGCAGGCATTCGAGCAACGATGCCGGCAAAAATGATCAGTGATATGCCGTTTCCTACTCCTCTCTCAGTAATCTGTTCCCCAAGCCACATGAGAAAAACAGTGCCCGACATCAGTGTCAGGGCTGAAATCAGCCTAAAAGACCACCCGGGATCCGTAACCACGGGAACACCTCCAGGTGCCGTCATGCTTTCAAGCCCAATTGCTATGCCCAGACCCTGTATGAGACTAAGGCCTACTGTACCATACCTTGTGTACTGACTAATTTTCTTCCTGCCGGATTCCCCTTCCTTCTTGAGGGCTTCCAGGTGAGGAATTGCTACAGTCAGGAGCTGGATAATTATAGAGGCACTGATATACGGCATAATCCCCAGAGACAGTATGGACAGATTTTTCAGTGCGCCTCCTGAAAACATGTCAAACAAGCCGAACAGCGTTCCTTCCACCCGACTGAAAAAAGAAGCAAGTGCCGCTGCATCTATTCCGGGAGTAGGAACCTGTACCCCAATCCTGTAGACAGCCAGCATCAAAAGCGTAAACACGATGCGTTTTCGCAGTTCGGGCACCTGGGCCAGGCCGCCTATTCCGTTAAGCACTGGAGCTCTTGCCTCCTCTGGGAACCAGTTCCACCTTCCCACCGGCAGCTTCAATTTTTTCTCTGGCAGTGGCGCTGACCGCATGCGCCCTGACAACTACAGGATGAGAAATTTCGCCGGCACCCAGAATTTTTAGAAACCGATGCCGCTTACGGACCATTCCCCTGGACTGCAGCAGAGACAGATCAACTTCACCTTCCTGTTTGATTTCAGCCAGGTCTCCGACATTCAGCACTCCATACTGGACACGAAAACGATTTTTGAAACCCCTCTTGGGCAGCTTCCTGTATATGGGCATCTGCCCACCTTCAAACCCGGGGGGAACCCCGCCGCCCGACCTGGACCGCTGTCCCTTCTCTCCCTTTCCGGCTGTCTTACCCTGCCCTGATGCAGGCCCTCTGCCGAGCCGCTTCTTACGGCGCCTGGATCCAGGATGAGGGCTTAAGGAATCTAGTGTTATCATTCTGTCAACTCCATTGAATACCGTACTTATTTACTTGCGCCCTGAGCCTTTCTGGCCCTAATTCTAGCAGTCTCTGTTGACTTGCTGAGTTCCTCCAGCCCTTTGAAGGTAGCGTGCACGACATTGTGAGGATTATTGGTTCCCAGACACTTCGTCAGAACGTCGTGAACTCCAGCGACCTCCATCACTGCCCTGACCACCGCCCCGGCGATAACACCTGTACCAGGCGACGCCGGCTTCAGCAGCACCCTTCCTGCTCCAAAATGCCCTATTACTTCGTG
>DTYO01000224.1 GCA_012961845.1 Thermodesulfobacteriaceae bacterium | reverse complement strand
GACAAAAAAATCGAGGGCATCCACGCGGTCAGGGATGAATCTGACCGGGAGGGCATGAGAATAGTTGTTGAACTCAAAAAGGACGGTATGGCCCAGATAATACTGAATCACCTTTACAAGCACACCCCCATGGAGAGCTCTTTCGGGGCCATACTGCTTGCCATTGTCAACGGGAAACCCGAGTTGCTCAACCTGAAGGAGGCCCTGGCTCATTTTCTTGAACACAGAAAAACCGTCATCATCAGGAGGACCACATACAAGCTCAGGAAGGCGGAAGAAAGAGCCCACATCCTGGAGGGACTCAAAACAGCCCTTGAAAATCTGGACGAGATAGTGGCCCTCATAAAGGCATCCGGCACTCCTGCCGAAGCAAGAGCCGGACTGATCGACAGATTCAGTCTTTCGGCTGTTCAAGCTCAGGCCATCCTTGACATGAAGCTCCAGAGGCTGACCGGACTTGAACGGGACAAAATTCTGGAAGAATACCGCCGGATAATCAAGGACATCAAGCGTTACAGGAAAATCCTTTCGGATGAAGGTCTTGTCCTGGAAATAGTCGAGGAAGAACTTTCCAGTCTGAAAAATGAATACGGCCTCCCGCGTCGAACGGAAATAATCGGCGATCCCGGAGCAATCAGGATAGAGGATCTCATTGTAGAAGAGGACATGGTGGTCACCCTCTCTCATCACGGTTATATAAAACGCAATCCACTCAGCCTGTACAGGAGTCAGAGAAGAGGCGGAAAAGGCATTACGGCCCTGTCAAAAAAGCAGGAAGACTTTGTTGCCGATCTCTTTATCGCCTCCACCCATGACTATTTCCTCTGCTTCAGCAATACGGGGAAACTTTACTGGCTGAAAGTACATGAGATTCCCCAGGCTTCCCGCATAAGCCGTGGCAAGGCGCTGGTAAACCTGCTCCCCCTGGACAGGGAAGCAGGCGAGCACATCGCTGCCGTTATTCCGGTACGACAATTTGACCCGGATCATTATGTGGTCATGGCCACTAGGAAAGGAATAGTGAAGAAAACATCCCTTGAGGCCTTTTCCAGACCCAGGCCTTCCGGAATCATAGCCGCGCTAGTCCGGGAAGGAGACGACCTCATTGCCGCAGCCATTACCGACGGCCAGGCCGATATTCTGCTGGCCACGAAAAACGGCTACAGCATACGCTTTCCGGAAATGAACATAAGGCCCATGGGCCGGACGGCTACAGGTGTACGCGGCATAAAACTTTCCGATCAGGATCAGGTAGTAGCCATGGTGGTCATATCCGAGAGTGAAGGCACGCTGCTGTCTGTCACCAGGAACGGGTACGGCAAACGTACTCCTCTCAAGGAATACCGCGTACAGACCAGGGGCGGGAAAGGAGTCATCAACATCAGAACTACTGAAAAAGTAGGTTCTGTGGTTGGCGCATTGACAGTCTTCGACCCTGATGAAGTAATGCTCATAGGAGCCAGCGGCAACATCATCCGCATCAGGGTAAGCGATGTCCGCACGATCGGACGTTCAACTCAGGGGGTCAGACTCATCAGAATCAAGGAAGGAGACCATCTGGCAGCAATGGCCAAACTGGCCGAATCCGGAACATGATGAAATCTGTAAGTGTACTGGGGGCAGGCAGTTGGGGGACAGCACTTGCCGTGCTGCTTGCTGGCAAGGGTATAAGTACGTGTCTCTGGGCCAGAAATACGTCGATTTCCGAACGAATAAAAAGTCAGCGGGAGAACCCCCTGTACCTCCCGGGATTCCAGCTTCCAGAGGAACTGGAAGTGACGAGCAACCTTTCTCATGCAGTCCTCGGCAGGGAAGTAATCGTGTTTGTTGTTCCTTCGCATGGTCTCAGACAGGTGGCGGAGCGGACAGCTGACATACTCGGCACCTCTGCGGCGCCCCGTGCCGTAATCTCGGCATCCAAGGGAATCGAAAACCATACACTTCTTACCATGTCTGAGATCCTTGAAGATGTTCTTCCAGCCAGACTGACAGGCAGAATCGCCGTGATCTCAGGGCCGAGCTTTGCCCATGAGGTGGCCTGCTGCATGCCGACGGCAGTTACAATCGCCTGCCAGGATCACAAACTGGGTATAAGGCTGCAGACGCTCTTTTCCACTGATACCTTCAGGGTCTATACGAGTCTCGACATCGTGGGAGTACAGCTCGGGGGTGCCCTCAAAAATGTCATAGCCATTGCCTCGGGCATCTCAGATGGAATAGGATTCGGCACCAACACCAGGGCCGCCCTGATCACAAGGGGCCTGGCTGAGATCTCCCGTCTGGGAATGAGAATGGGAGCAAATCCACTGACATTCGCCGGCCTGGCCGGGCTGGGAGACCTGGTACTGACATGTACCGGCGATCTCAGCAGAAACAGGCAGGTCGGACTGAAACTTGGCCACGGGCACACTATTGATACCATACTTGCCGAAATGAACATGGTGGCCGAAGGCGTCAAAACCTCCAGATCAGCCTGTGCACTTGCTGGAAAATATCAGGTGGACATGCCTATCATCACTCAAGTTTACAAAGTGCTCTACGAAAATCTCGATCCGAAAGATGGAGTCAGGGAACTCCTGACCAGGCCACCTACACATGAACTGGGAGACATCCCGATCTGACCTCAGGTGGTGTCATGGAAAGATACCGCAGTTACCGTTCTGTCACAGCCAGGAAAGGTCTGGTATCGTTCGAGACCTCCTGCAAGGAGACAGATCTTCACATACAGGCAGACACCAATCTCGAAAAAGACGCTGCAGCCTGGGTCATTGAAGCCCGCATTTCCATAGAAGAATATGCCAGGAACAATCCCGGCTTCCTCGAAAGTTTTGCCCCACTGCCGGTAGATGCTTTTGCCCCTCCAGTGGTGAGAGACATGATGGAATCAGCGGAAGTTGCAGGTGTAGGCCCGATGGCGGCAGTTGCAGGTGCCATCGCCTGCCATGTGGGCACGAGATGTGTGGAAAGGACCAGCGGTGAAGTAATCGTTGAAAACGGGGGCGATATTTTTCTGTGGCTCAAGCAACCGGTCACTATTGCCATTTGGGCCGGCAGTTCTCCCCTCAGCGGCAGGATCGGAATAAGAGTCGCGGCATCAGCAGGCCCCTTGGGTATCTGCACTTCTTCAGGGACTGTTGGCCACTCCAGAAGCCTCGGCACCTCGGATGCCGCGACGGTTGTCTCTGAAAGCGTTGCCCTGGCTGACGCCGTCGCAACTGCTACCGGAAACATTGTACGGCGCTCTGATGACCTGGATCATGCCCTGGAAAAGGTGCAGGACATACCCGGCATCCTCGCCTGCGTGATAGTAAAGGGAAAAAAGCTTGGGATCTGGGGGAATATCGAGCTTGTTCCCTTGAAAATGGCCAGAAAAAAATTCGTATGAGGTCACAGGATACTGCATCCACCGCATTGTCCGGCGTCTGCAGTGAGGAGAGTGGCGCAGGAATGCCCAGTGCCATGTATATGCAGCCCCCCGTCATCTCATACATTCTTGCAGATTGCCATGTGGCCCGGTTGCAACAGTTCGATTCCGGCACCAGGAGGTAATAATCATGGAAATAATTATTCTTGGATCGGGCACCTGTGTTCCGTCGATCAGAAGGGCAGGCCCGTCAGCCTGTCTGCGGTACGGAGATCTTACCATCCTGATTGATGCCGCATCAGGCACCCTTAAGCAGTTGCTGACCGCAGGAATTTCCTATGATTCTGTGGATGCCATCCTATTTACCCATATACACCCCGACCATGTGGGAGAGCTGGTCCCGTTTGTGTTCGCCACGAAATACGCCCCGGGTTATTCCAGGAACACGCCGGTAACCATACTGGCAGCCTCAGGCTTCATGGATTTTTATCGTTCACTCTCCAGTGCGTTCGGAAATTGGATCAGCCTGGACCCCGTCAGCATCATCATAAGGGAGCTGCCTGCCGGCCGTAGAACAGAGACACAGATACCACCGGTGGTTGTCAGGACATGTGCAACCTTACACACGCCGATGAGTCTGGCTTACCGGATCGAAACCCCTGAAGGGAAATCTGTGGTATTCTCCGGTGATACAGACTTTTCTGAAGATCTGATTGAACTGGGACGAGATACCGACCTGCTGATATGTGAATGTGCAGCTCCCGAAGGATTCAAGGTCAGAGGACATCTGACTCCGTCGGAAGCCGGACGGATAGCCGGGCAGGCCGGAGCAAAATGCCTTGTACTTACCCATTTTTACCCCGAATGCGACAGGCACGACCTGATTTCACCATGCAGGCGTTATTATCAGGGGCCATTATTCCTGGCTGAAGATCTCATGAGGCTGAACGTATGATGATCCGGGATAACGGTCCGTCCTGTAATTATATGGCCATGCAGAAAAAAAAATGTTATAGGATTCATAATCCTTATTGAATTTTGCCGTCGTCTGAGAATTTCAATGAACCCCGGCCCGATCGTATGTTTTGGCAACAGCCTGACCGAAGGTTATCTGGTGCCCCGTGGATTCTCCTATCCCGCTATACTCCGGGAATTGACAGGACGGCCGGTAGTCAATCTCGGCATCTCGGGCGACACAACAGGAGACGGACTCAGGAGGCTCGCCGAACCGATATCTTACGAACTCGGCATCGCGATTGTTGAATTTGGAATCAATGACTTCCTTCTTGGGATATCCCTGGTAACAGCTGCCAGAAATCTTTCATCCATCATTGAAGGGCTGAAGCAAGGCGGAGCTGAGGTGGTCCTGATGGGGTTTCATTTG
>DTYO01000223.1 GCA_012961845.1 Thermodesulfobacteriaceae bacterium | reverse complement strand
AAGATGAAGATGACAGATACAAGGGAAGCCCAGGTGGCTATACCTAAAGAAAAATCCACGGCAAAGGCATACAGTCCCGGTCCAAGACAACTGGTTCCGCCTGTGGATATCTATGAGAACGATGACGGCATCATACTCCTGGCAGACATGCCCGGGATAACCAAGGATTCGCTGGACATACAGATTGAAAAGGATGTGCTGACCATAAGAGGCACTATTGAAAGCTTTGTACCCGAGGGCATCAAGCCGCTGTACGCAGAATTTACAGGCGGTGAATATCAGCGGTCATTCACGTTGGGGCCCGATCTGGATGTAAGCCGTATTGAGGCGAACATGAATGCCGGAGTCCTCCGGATGGTTCTGCCCAAGGCAGAAGCCGTCAAGCCTAGGCGCATAGAAATAAAGGTAGACTAATCTGAAAGGCAGTCTCCCTGTCTTTTTCGTGCATGCCACGAGTAGAGGGGAGGCTGCTTTTTTCATCCATCCGCCTTCCCGCCCTGTGTCTGTATTCTATCGCTTTTTACTTCAGCTGTACTGATCCCCTTCAGCCTACATCCGAAAAACAGTACTCCTGCTTCCATGGATAAACATATGGGGCCGCTCGAAAATTGCAGTTGTGGTACACAGGGAGTAAGTTGCTGCAGAATCAGCTGTTCGCTGCAAAAGATGGCGGAAGCGCATGGGAATCGAACCCACCCACCAAGCTCTTCACCCGGTGCACCGGATTTGAAGTCCGGGAGGGCCACCAGTGCCCTTTCCGCTTCCACTTTCTGACGTGATCAACCTTCAGATGAACAGATCGATAAAATATAAACTAAATCTGAATTATGTCAAACCGCAGTATTGAAATAACCAGTGCCCGCCACCACAACCTGAAGAATGCGGATGTTTCCATACCACTGGAGAAGATCACGGTCCTTACCGGACCTTCCGGATCAGGAAAATCCACCCTGGCTATGGATGTACTTTTTACTGAAGGACGATACAGATATCTGGAGTCTCTGGGAATGGACGTGAAGGGCTTTATTCACTTATGGGACCGGCCGCAGGTCGGAAATATCCGGGGGCTTCCTCCCCCTGTTGCCCTAAGACAGGGAACCTGGATCCACAACACGAAATCAACAGTAGCCACTCTCAGCGGAATCGGAGATCTCTTCCGCCTCCTCTTCTCCTGCGCCGGACACCCTTCATGTCCGGACTGTGGGGTCGAGATCAGCGCTCTGACACCGGATCAGATAGCAGACAGGATCATGCAGCTTCAACCCGGTACAAGGTTTACCATCATGGCTCCCCTATCTCATTCCATGGAATCAGGACTCCATCGTGAGACCCTGAGCCTGTTGCGCAAAGAGGGCTTTCTCAGGATAAGAACCGGTAATGTCACATTGTTGCTGGATAATATTCCTGCCGACCATGAATTCACTTCCCCGTTGGAGCTGGTGATAGACCGCCTGATCATGAAACCGGGTATATTGAGCAGACTTACAGATTCCCTCAATCTGGCGCTCAAATGGGGTAAGGACATGGTTTCGGTCCACATAGTCGATCCAGAATCCGGATACTCGAAAACAGTACGATATACCGACAAGATGATCTGCCCGAAATGTGGCACCCGTTTTCCGGATCTCACTCCAAAGCTTTTTTCCCGTTTTCATCCCGACGGCATGTGTCCGGAATGCAACAGTGACACCGGCAGAACGAATCTCACCATGCGGTGCCCTAAGTGCATGGACACAGGACTCAACGCCTTTGCCCGCACTGTTACATTCAACCAAATAACCTTCACGGAGATGATGCAGCAGCCCCTGGACAAAATCTGTGCGCAACTGAGGGACATGGTCAGTCAGACCGCAGAAACGGTATCCCATCTCCCCAATCCAGAGGCGGTATCCCGTATAATAAAGGCCCTGCTGGCCTCTATCAAACCCGTCATAGACCTCGGATTAGGCTATATTGAGCCCTGCAGAAGCATCCCCTCGCTGTCAGGAGGAGAGATACAGAGGCTCAGGCTGGCCGGGTTGACCGGCAGGAACCTGTCCGGCATCCTGTACATACTGGACGAGCCCACCGCAGGTCTTCATCCCAGGGAACAGGAAGCCCTCTGGCAGTGTCTCACCATACTTAAAAATCAGGGTAACACTGTGCTGGTTGTTGAACACGACTTGGACTTCATACGCAAAGCAGACTGGGTAATAGAAATAGGGCCGGGAGCAGGCAAAATGGGCGGAGAAATCCTCTTTTCCGGTCCACCAGGTGATCTGGAAAATATCTCCAGCAGTACAACTGCTCCTTATCTCAAGAAATCCAGACATCTCAGAAGGTTTTTCAGGCCGCAGACCGGCAGAGGTTCAGTGATTCTCAAGAATTTGACCACCTACAATCTCAAGGGGTGCACTGCCACGTTTCCCCTGGGCCTTCTGGTCTGTGTAACAGGAGTGTCCGGTTCAGGAAAAAGTGCACTGGCTGTAAATGAACTATTGCCCACCCTCAAAGCTGCTTATGCAGCCGGATCATTGAATTCAGTCAATGATGAAAACAGTCTCCTCCTCTCAGACAACTCTGTAACTGTTCCCAAGCCGCTCCTGATAGACCAGCGGCCTCTGGCACCATCCGGTTTTTCCATGCCGGCTACGTACATGGGAATTTTCAACCGTATAAGAGATCTCCTGGCCAAAACTCCTGATGCCAGAGCTCATGGTTATAAGAGCGGATTTTTCAGCCTGAGACGAAAAGGCGGCAGGTGTGAGCGGTGCATGGGCCGGGGAATGCTGAAACTGAATCTTCGGTATATTCCACCCATGAAAGTCCGGTGCGACTTGTGTTCAGGGCTCAAATACAACAGAGAGGCGCTCGCTGTCCGGTACAGGGGACTTAATTGTGCTGAAATCCTTGAAATGACAGTATCTGAGGCAGCGGACTTCTTCGCCCGGATTCCTTCCATAAAAAAGCCTCTTGAGACTGTAGAACGTATAGGGCTTGGATACCTGCCAATCGGACAGCCGGCAGAAACTCTCTCGGGAGGAGAAGCCCAGAGACTTAAACTGGCCAGAGAACTTT
>DTYO01000222.1 GCA_012961845.1 Thermodesulfobacteriaceae bacterium | reverse complement strand
CGGTCTCTCCACCGAGGATTTTTTCCTGGCGTGGTTCAGAAACCAGACATCATGGTACCTGTGCAGTACGCTGTACAACACGAAAATATTAAAAGAGACAGGGGGGTTCCGCTCCAGTAAACAGCTCGTCCAGGACGGTACTGCAATAGTGCAGTTGGCCTCGAAACACGGAAGAGTTGACATCAGAGATGTAAAGGCAAGTTTCCGCAAGCATCCCGGCGAACTGACATTTTCAGCCAGGGTAATGGACTGGTGTGATGACTACCTGGCACTGCTGGACATGATGTGTGATTCGGTATCCAGCAGGCAGGATGAGATACGCAGGGAAGGCATGCGTTTTTTCTGCAGGCTGAACTACAACAGGGCGTCAGCGGTAAAGAATCCGTTCTCAAAGCTCAAGACATTTCTAATGGTATACAGAAAATTCAGCTATGCAGAACCGGTAGGTCCTTACCTCTATACCGCCTATCTGAGACCCGCTACCCGGCGAATAAAAAATATCATCAAAACCGCAGGCTGCCAGCCTCCACGATCATGATAACCTCCTGTCAATCAAATTGTGAAAATAGCCTTCATCACATCGGTATTTCCCAAACTCTCTGAGACCTTTATTCTGAATCAGATCACTGGTTTGATAGACAGAGGACATTCTGTTGAAATCTTTGCGAACCGTGCTCCCGATGAGGATCTGGTCCACCGGGATGTCGAGAAATATAATCTGCTGGATCGTGTCCATTATATAAAAATACCAGTTGGAGGTGCCGCCCGTTATAAGAATCTTCCGGCCCTTCTGCGCAGGACAACGATCAGTCATTCTTCCATGCTGCTGAACAGCCTGAATGTTTTCAAATACAAAAGACAGGCGTTGTCTCTGTATATGTTTTACCGCGCTGCATATTTCTGCGGTGATTTCGACATCTTTCACTGCCATTTCGGTCAGAACGGCAATCTGGGAGCCTCTCTCAAGGAACTCGGCGCAAAGGCGGCCCTGGTAACCACTTTCCACGGCTGTGACATAAGACTGGGCC
This sequence comes from Thermodesulfobacteriaceae bacterium, assembly GCA_012961845.1. GTDB lineage: Bacteria > Desulfobacterota > Dissulfuribacteria > Dissulfuribacterales > UBA3076 > DTYO01. Next base: position 1,682 of record DTYO01000222.1, on the reverse strand, counting down.
AGGACAAAGGTGGAGAGATTTACAGGAAATTGTTTCGATACGGAGACTGTTTTCTCTCCATCTCGGATTACAACTATGACAATCTTGTCAATTTCGGCCTGGATCCGGAAAAGATCACCTATCTGCCCGTTGGAATCAATATGGACCGCTTTTCCGGCTGCACGCCCGGGAAAGTACCTGAAGGTGATTCTCCAATTAAGATCGTAACGGTTGGGCGCCTTGTGGAAGAAAAGGGGTTGCGCCACGGGATTCAGGCGGTGAAAAAAGTATTAACGCAGTTTCCTGACAGGGAAATTGAATATCTTATTGCTGGAGAAGGTCCCCTGAAAAATGAACTTAAGGAATTGGCAGAAAGACTCGGTTTGACAAAAAACATCCAATTTCTCGGTCCATTATGCCAGGAAGAAGTAGTAAATCTTTTGAACCAGGGACATATATTCTTTCTTCCCAGCATCGCGGAAGCTCTTCCCGTGTGCCTCATGGAGGCTCAGGCAGCCTTTCTACCGGTTGTAGCCACAGACGTCGGAAGCGTGAGACAGTTGGTACTGGATGACAGAACAGGATTCATTGCAGAGCCGGAAAATGCCGATGATATGGCACTAAAAATGGGTCTTTTGCTGGACATGCCGGAAAGATGGGCCCAGATGGGCGAGGCCGGCAGGCAGCATATTGCAGATAACTACGATATAGATAAATTAAACGACAGGTTGGTACAAATTTACAGGAAACTCTGCTCAACAAACCAATAAACCGAACAGATAAACAAAAAAACCATTTAATCACCACGCTGCGCTTGAAAACACTGAGAACGCAGAGAATAACAACTTGTTTCCGATGTAAAAAGAAGATTATGCGGCTTGCACTGCTCTAAAGATATATGATCAGGCTTTTTTCTGGTTTTTAATTCGATGTTCAAGAGGTTGACTTTTCTCTGCGAACTCTGTGTACTCAAGCGAAGCAGGTGGTTAAATTTATTATCTCCATACCATTCGGCTTTCACACCTGAGCGGATGCTCTGCGGTGTAACGCACATCTGCAGCGCCCCAGCGTTCTTACAGCGTAATCAATTAAATAATCATGCAATTTTCTGTAGTAATTCCAGTCTATAACGCCGAAAAATATGTAACAAGCGCAGTTGAATCCGCGCTCAAGCAGCGGGAATGCGGCGAAGTAATCCTGGTGGAGGACAAGTCTCCTGATGATGCCCTGAAGGTCTGCAGGGACCTGGAAAAGAAACATGACAGGGTAAAACTGTACCGACATGAAGGCGGAGAAAACCGCGGCGCCGGAATCAGCCGCAACCTTGGCATCGAAAAGTCCCGTTACGATTATGTAGCCTTTCTGGATTCCGACGATTACTACCTGCCGGATCGTTTCCGAAAAACAGTGGAAGTCCTTTCCAGACATCCATCTGCCGACGGCGTATATGAAGCCGTGGGCTGTGATTTTGAAAATGAGGAGGCCCGCAGCAGATACTTCGTCACTCATTCTACAGAAATCACCACCATCACCGAACCCATCGATCCGGAAAAGCTCTTTTACTACATGATGTCCGGGAAGTACGGCCATATACATCTCAATGGTTTTGTTGGGAAAAAGGAAACCTTATTGAAGGTGGGCATGTTTCCCTCACTCCGCCTCCATCAGGACATGGTCTTTTTTATGAAGCTGGCAGCCGTATG
>DTYO01000221.1 GCA_012961845.1 Thermodesulfobacteriaceae bacterium | reverse complement strand
AGCTCCAAGGGATTTTAAGTCCCTTGTGTCTACCAATTCCACCACCCGGGCCTCATTCGTGTTTCAGCATTTCTTACTGTAAAGTCTGAAAAACGTCAACGCCCCTATGGTACCAGACAATTCCGGGGGAAATGCCAGCCTGACACTCGAGTTGTTACAGCCTATCCGTTTAACCGTTAGTTGCTGTCTCGGTGTCCGGCAGGAATTGCAGAAATGTCCTGTGCGTGTTAGATAAAGTGGTCGTTTTAACAAGCGGAAATCCGGAACCAACTCACTTCCGGACAGACATTGACACGTGTGAAAGCCATGCAGGCTGTATTTAATCCCGGTGCCCGATATATCTTATCGTTTCGAAGAAAAAAATCCATGAAAGCACAATCGGTAATGTCAAAAATTTCCATTATATACATCCTCTACTGCTTCATCCTGTTCAGCCCGTCGCAAGGAAGTGCAGAAGACAACCCTAATTCCAGCGAAAAGTGGACTCTGCAAAGGGCCGTGAAATTTGCCCTTGAAAACAGCCCTGATAGCCTTATTGCAAAACAGAGAATGGAAGCCGCTAGGGCGGTGACGCAGCAGGCACATTCCACGTGGTATCCGGTCATTCGAGTGATAGCCGGATATATGCAGACTGACAACCCTATGTATTCTTTTGGAAATATCCTGAACCAGGGAAAATTCAGACGGGATCTCGATTTCAACAATCCCGGAAGGACCGATGCACTGAACATTGGAGTAAGAGTGGAGTACCGACTTTTCAACGGCGGCCGGGACCAGGCTGGAATTGAAGCAGCCCGTGCGGGAGAAGAAGTGAGCGGCCTAGAACTCAGGGCTGTGCATAATCAGTTGGCCTTCCAGGTAGTTAGGGCGTTCTGCAGCATTATACAGACCAGGAAAATGCTGCAGGCCAGAAAGTCCGCGGTCAGAGCCGTGGAAGAAAGCATAAAGGTCGCCCGCGCCAAATACCGGGCAGGCACCTTCCTGGAGACCGAGGTATTCAACCTGGAGGTGCAGCATTCACAGGCATTGGAAAACCTCGTCAAGGCCCGGCACAGTTATCGGCTGGCTCAGCGGGTGTTTCTGAACATTCTCGGTCTCAAGGCAGGTGAAGTACAGACTGAGTTGCCTGATGGTAACTGCGGCATAGAGGTGCCTGCGGATCTCGATTATTCGAATCGACCGGAGCTGCTTGCTCTGGAGGCTGCTGTAAGGGTTGCAGAAGCTGAATACCGGCAGGCCAGGGGCGGCTACTATCCATCGGTAGATGCCTTTGCCGGATATGATTATGACAGGGGTTTCGTAACCGGTGGAGACGGAGACAGCTGGATAGCCGGTGTAAAGGTAAACCTGGATCTGTTCGACGGAAAGCGCACCTCCGGCAAGGTAGCGGAGACAATGGCCAGACTTCTGGAGATCAGAGAAAGGAAAAGAAAGACTGCTCTTGCAATAAATCTGGAAGTAGAACAGGCCAGGCTTGCCCTGAAAGATGCCATAGAACGCCTGGGTGTTACACAGAAAATGGTGGAACAGGCGGAAAAAACCGCCATGCTGATTAGAGCTCGTTTCAGAGAAGGAGTCCTGCTCTCTTCGGAACTGATCGATGTGGAAAACAGGCTTACAGATGCAAAGGTCAGACACGCCGTGGCAGAAGCGGAACACTGGGTTGCGACAGCCAACCTGAGACGTTCCGTTGGCCTCACCCAGTTCCCGGAACACCCCCCTGACACAACCCTGTAAAAAATGAAAACCTTACAGAAGGCACATATGAAAAGACTATCACCACACCACATTGCCGTCATCAAATTCGCGCTGTTCATTGCGCTGGTCGTCACGGGTTGCCGCCAGCAACATGAAACCCGGACAAAAGAGATCCCGGAACTCCCAAGGGCCGTGGTTCAAGTCTTCACTGTTAAAACTGAAAACATACCCCTGATGGCTGAAATCCCCGGAACGGTGAGACCCATACAGGACGTCGTCATTGCAGCAAAAGTTACCGGCACCATAGCGGAAATCCCGGTGGAATTGGGTTACAGGGTTGAAAAAGGAGACCTACTGCTCAAGATCAGTGCCGGTGAACTGGCAGCTCAGGCCCTCAGGGCCCAGGCCAGGCTGGAACAGGCAAGGCGCAACCTCAAGCGCGAAAAAGAACTGCTTCGCCAGGATGCCAGCACCCCGGAAACTGTAAAAACCATGGAAGACATGTATAGGGTGGCAAAGGCAGCAGTGGAAGAGGCCGAAACCATGTTGGGCTACACGACCATTACAGCCCCCTTTGACGGAGTCATTACCAGGAAGTACGTCCATGCCGGTGATCTCGCCACACCCGGCACTCCGCTCCTTGAGCTGGAAAACAACATGGTATTCCAGGTGGAAGCATGGGTGCCTGAGTCGCTTGCCCTCAATCTGCATGCAGGAGATGAAATGACTGTCAGAATACAGGCTGCAGACCTGGAACTCAGTTGCAGGCTGGCCGAAATGGCCCCGGCTGCAGACCCTGTATCGAGAACAACCCTAGTGAAGTTTTCCCTCCCGTCAAATCCGCTCGTCCGTTCCGGTCAGTTTGCCCGGATCATGCTACCCCAAGACTCTGTAGACACAATACTCGTGCCCTCCGAGGCGGTATTGACCGTTGGACAGATGGAAAAGGTGTTTGTGGACAGAGATGGAAAGGCGGAAATGCGCCTGGTCCAGACAGGAGGCAGGATTGGAGAAATGGTGAAAATTCTTGCCGGCCTCAGTTCTGGAGAACGAATTGTGGTAAAGAGCATGAAAAATCTCCGTAATGGTCAGCCCCTTCAGCCGGAAACGGTGCAGCATTCAGTAACTGACACTCGCGATTGATTAGGTGATGAGCAACAGATGAACGGTTCAGAAAACCAACATAAATCCCCATTCGGATTTGCAGGCAGGATGGCGGACCTGTTTGCAGGCTCCAAGCTCACCCCTATCATGATCATCGCATCCATACTGCTGGGCGCCATGGCAGTAACAATGCTCCCCAGGGAGGAGGAACCTCAGATCAAGGTTCCCATGATAGACATCATGGTTTCCATGCCGGGAGCATCCGCCAGGGAAGTAGAACGTAGGGTCTCCATTCCCATGGAAAAGCTACTGTACGAACTTCCCGGCGTGGAATACATATACTCTACTTCCTATCCGGGCCACAGCCTTCTTGTGGTGCGTTTTTTCGTAGGTGAAGACCTGGAGACCAGCATAGTCCGGCTCAACCAGAAACTCGCCACCAATTTCGACAGAATCCCCCACGGAGTCTCCCTCCCTCTGATAAAACCTCACACCATAGATGATGTCCCTGTCCTGGCCTTCACCTTTCACAGCAGCAGTTACGGCCACTTCATGCTGAGACGTCTGGCATGCCAAGTTGACGATGAAATCAAGGGTATCCATGACGTGGCTGAAACCAGGATCATCGGAGGCACCAGGAGAGAAGTAAAGATCCTTTTGGACCCCATGCTCATGGCCTCCAGGAATCTCACACCTGCAGACTTGATACCGGTAATCCAGCAGGCCAACAGGAAAAATTTCTCAGGCAGCCTCCAGGCGGCAAACCGGGAAATCAAGCTTCAGACCGGCCTGTTTCTGGAAAACAGCCGAGAAATCGGCAGGGTTGTTGTGGGAGTGTTCGGTGGAAAGCCCGTCTATCTCAGTGAGGTGGCCAGGATAGTCGATGGTCCTGAAGAACCTGACAACTACGTGCTATTTGGAACAAACGGCCGCGATGAAGAGGCGGCAGTCACTCTCAGCATTGCCAAACGGCCCGGCACAAATGCTGTTCATGTGGTCGATGCATGCATCAAAAAGGTGAATGCACTCAGGGAGAACCTTATCCCGGATGCGGTTCAGGTAACGGTGACACGCAACTACGGGGCGACTGCCTCGGAAAAATCGAACGAACTGCTCCTCCATATGGGAATAGCCGTTTTCGGTGTAGCCATACTGATACTTTTCTTCCTGGGGTGGCGGGAATCCATGGTGGTCATGCTGGCAATACCGTCAACACTGTCACTGACCCTGTTTGTCTTCTATCTCTATGGGTACACACTGAACCGGATAACATTGTTCGCCCTGATTTTCTCCATAGGTATTCTTGTGGACGACGCAATCGTGGTGGTCGAAAACATTGCCCGCCACCTTCGCCTCCCCGGAAACAGAAACCGCTCCATCCTTGAGGTCGCAGTAGAGGCCGTAAACGAAGTAGGAAATCCCACCATACTGGCCACTTGGGCCGTTATCGCCGCCATCCTCCCTATGGCCTTCGTGGGAGGACTCATGGGCCCCTACATGCGGCCTATTCCCATCGGTGCCAGCGCATCCATGCTGTTTTCACTTGTCATTGCTTTCACAGTGACCCCGTGGGGCGCAATTCACGTCCTGAAGTCCCGTAGCGATTCCCGAGAGCAGCAGAAAATCCATGACAGCGACCACGCCCCGGACGATTTTTTTACCCGTCTTTATCACAGGATAATGGACCCCCTACTGGCACATGCTCGCTGGAGGTGGTCCTTTTTTACAGGAATCGTAATCCTGCTGCTTGCATCATGCTCCATGATCTACTTCGGCGTCGTACAGGTCAAGATGCTTCCATTTGACAACAAGTCGGAATTCCAGATCATCCTTGACATGCCTGAGGGGAGCACACTGGAGCAGACAGCAGGAGCAGCCATGGCAATGGCAAAAGCAGTAGCAGTGGAACCGGAAGTAAGGGACTACCAAGTCTATGCTGGAACCGCCTCTCCCTTCAACTTCAACGGACTGGTAAGGCACTATTACATGCGAAGGGGACCGAATGTGGCGGACATCCAGGTAAACCTCCTCCCCAAACACGAACGGGACTGCCAGAGCCATGACATTGCCAAACGGATCCGCCCCAGGGTAACTGACATAGCAAGGAAATACGGCGCTGCAGTGGCGGTGGCAGAAGTCCCCCCCGGTCCTCCCGTACTCCAGACCCTGGTTGCGGAAGTCTATGGGCCGTCGGATACGGACAGGGTCAGGCTTGCGGCCAGAATCAAAGAGATCTTCGAGGCTACCGATGGCGTGGTGGATGTGGACTGGTACAGGGAAGATCCATGGCGCAAGGTAAAATTCATCGTTGACCGGGAAAAGGCCGCTCTGAACGGAATATCCGAGGGGGAAATAACCAGGGTTATAAAGCTGGCGGTCAGCGGTACATCCATCGACCTGTATCACCAGCCCGGAGACATAGAGGAGATCGACATGATCCTCCAGCTCCCCAGGCCACTAAGGACCAATCCTGAAGACGTCCTGAATCTGATGCTGAGATCGTCCGCCGCCGGCATGAACGGCCCCCTGGTGCCGCTTCGGGAACTGGTCAGACTGGAAGAATCACTAGTTGATCAGCCCGTATACAGGAAGAACCTCAAACCAGTCATCTACGTAACAGGTGATGTGGCAGGCAAGGCCGAAAGCCCTGTTTATCCTATTCTCGAGATGAACAGGAGAATAGCAAAACTCGATCCCGGAGACTACGGCGGCTTCCAGGGGAAAATAGAGATATTCAACCTGAATCAGCCGTTTACTGAGACTGAACCAGCCATAAAATGGGACGGCGAATGGCATATCACCCTTGAGGTATTCAGGGACTTGGGCCTGGCGTTCTGTGCGGTAATGATCATTATCTACATGCTCATGGTGGGCTGGTTCAGATCCTACACAACCCCCATTGTGGTAATGGCAGCTATTCCCTTTTCCCTGATCGGAATCCTGCTTGCCCACTGGGGCCTCGGAGCCTTCTTCACTGCCACGTCCATGATAGGATTCATGGCCGGAGCGGGAATTGTAGTAAGAAACTCCATTATACTGGTGGATTTTATTGAACTCAGAATGGGCCACGGCCTCCCGCTCAGAAAAGCCGTAGTGGAAGCTGGTGCCATCCGGTTCCGCCCCATGCTACTCACGGCCCTGGCCGTCATTGTCGGAGCATCCGTGATACTCGCGGATCCCATATTCCAGGGCCTTGCCATTTCGCTAATGTTCGGCGAAATAGCATCTCTGCTGATAAGCAGGCTGGCGGTTCCGGTTCTCTACTATGTGATCAGGAAAAAGTCTGCCGGAACAATACCGTAACCGTGTTTCCGGCGCCTGACAGTGAACCGGATGAAACAAAGCCGATATTCCCGCCTGAGGTCCGGGTGGCAGGCCTTGGCAGGCCACCTGCAGTACCGAGGGGGCACTCCCGGCATCTGCCGTATTCTGTGAAGGCCTGAGAAACAGGCGATCGATTTCGGTGCGGTGCTCAGATGCACCCTGAGTTACCGGCTATCGATGTGCTTCAGAAGCTCTTCCAGTTTCTCAGTGCCAGTCTCTCCTCCCTGACATTCCATCAATTTACGAAGTTTTTCAAGGACCGATCCGTCAGCGATCTTCTCCCTGGCCATGAAGGCCCCCTTTTTCAGGTCTCTTTCGACTCCGTGCACCCTCAGCGCCGCAGCTGCATTTACCGCATAAAGATCTGCCAACGGGCCTTCATCTCTGCCTGACAGCACTCTCAGGACGGCCATCACGTTTTCTTCGGCGCTGCCCTTCGAGGCTATTTCCTCATATGTACAGCATCTTACACCGAAATCTTCAGGACGAAGCGTATAATACTCCACCTTTCCGTCACAGAGCTCCACCACGCTGGTCTCACCGCATACGGAGATCTCGTCGATTCCCTGTCTCCGGTGGTGTCCGTCACTCATTCCATAGATCGACATTGCAGCCGTAGTGCCGGTCTCTCTGAGCACATCTATGAGCAGGGGGCATAGGTGTTCAGCGTATGCCCCTATGACGATACTTGATGTACTTTCACATGGCCTGGTGAGCGGGCCTATGATGTTGAACACGGAGGTAAAACGCATGGAGCAGATCAGTCTTCCCCAGCCAGCCTTGAGAAACGATTCACCAGGCAGGTAACAGATGCCATATTGTTCCAGGCACCTGTTTGCCGCAGACAGAGGCATTTCGATATTGAGCCCCATGATCTCCAGAATATCTGTTGCACCAGAAACACCTGTCACCAGGCGTGCTCCCTTCTTGGCCATCCTCACCCCGCATGCAGATGCTATAAAAGCTGCTGGAGTGGACACATTTACCGTCTTGAGCACATCCGATCCGGTCCCTACGATATCACAGCACTGTTCCTGGATATCAGGAGCAATCTTCTCGGTATCATACTGGTACAGAGCATCCCATGCCCCCGACAGCTCGGCAACAGTGGGACCCTTCATCAGATGTGCCACCAGAAAAGCGCCCTGCTGGAGTTCCGGCTGTTCATCCAGTATCACCTGGCGATAATATTCCAGAGACTCCTCTCTGCTCAGATCCTCTCCACGGCAGAGCCTTCCGATGACCCTTCCGAATTCTCTCATATTCTCCTCTTTATACTTCATCTGTCTTCCCCTGCTGTTTCAACTCTTCATCCCGGATAATGCAGCCGCAATTTTGCCGAAGATGCAAGGCATCAAGGGCGCAGACATACTTGGGTATTTCAACCCCCTGACAACGCCGCAAATCTAGTAAAATTGCGAGCCCCTTGCGACTTCAAATGCTGAACAATTCTGTTGCCGCATGGATGTACCTTTTGGGTGAATTGCGAACCACTTCTTGCAATTTATAATAGGCTGTAATTTAAACACAATTCTTTTAGTGACTCTATACAATTTTCAGCATCATTATAAAGTTTTGATTTTTCATTATTATAGCCCATATTTAAATTTGAGAGTCTATCATAAAGATTAAAAACTTTTTTTTGTGAATTCGAAATTTT
>DTYO01000220.1 GCA_012961845.1 Thermodesulfobacteriaceae bacterium | reverse complement strand
GAATACCTTGATGAATTCTGTTATGTTTTTAATCGCAGGTTTTGGGAGTCAGAGCTGCCTTTGAGATTTCTCAATGCATTCTTGACCCACGCACCTGTAAAAATTGCTGAGTTTGGTTAGGAACCACTTTAGAAAATATTCAGCTGGGACCATTGTAACATGAATATCTACAGACACCCACAATACTGTATCAGATGCGGTACATGCTGCAAAAAAGGCGGCCCCGTCCTGCACACCCAAGATAGAGACCTGATACAGAGCGGAATACTCAGACCAGAGCACCTGATGACCTTGAGGCAGGGCGAACTGGCATATCATCCTGTTGAAGACAAGGTTATCGCTCTGACAGTCGAGATGATCAAAATCAGCAGTGTTCCAGGGACCAGTACCTGCATTTTCTACGATGAAGACAATCAAGCATGCACTATTTACGAAAACAGGCCTGTTGAATGCAGGGCTCTCAAATGCTGGGACACGTCGGACATCGATGCCATCCTGCAGAAACATCTCCTTGTCCGTACAGATCTCTGCCCGGAAACTTCTCTTGCAGGAAGACTTATAAGCGGATATGAAAAAAAATTTCCTGCGGGTGATTTTTACCATATGATGCAGGATACGAAACCGGGCAAGGACTCAGATGAATTGCTGTCTCTTATATCGACCGACAGCGCCTTCCGGTCAGAGATAACAGAAAAGCTGAAAATACAGGAAAAGGACCTGAAATTCTTTTTTGGCAGATCTCTTGAAGAACTTGCCGTTATTTTTTTCGAATCGTAAATATTGAATAGTGCCCTCTGACCACACAGATCTGCTCACTATTCATTGAAGCTGCCGTACATTTCGGCTCACCTCATCTAAACGGCCACATTAGCTCCGTAGCCTCCCCTGCCATCCATGCAGTCACCGTAACTGTGATTACGACGAGGCAAATCGTGATATACATGCAGTTGCAATTTGCAGCCGAACAAGGCCGGAAAACACTTCGACCTGCCCCATGTGCTTCAGGCGCCGGCCGATGGGGTAAAAATACGCAGTTGCCCATGAAGACCGTATGCCGGTCACAGAAACCACCACAGTCTACAACAATAGAGAGGCTCCGGATGGCCCGGAGCCTCTCTATCATGGGCTGATTCATTCAGGCTTCATGCCTTTTGAGGCACGCTCGGAAAACCTACTCTTCTCCGCCGAACTGTTCCTTTTCGGTCTTTCCGAAACCAGGTACTCCATACATGGTAGTGCTTCCGGAAGAGAAAAACTCCAGTTTTTCCTCTCTGACCAGGGCATTAGCAGCCTTCTTGATATCCCTTGGCTTGGCATCCGGATCAGCCTTATAGAGATCCTTGATATACATCTTGGACTTGAATTTTGCTTTCTTGGTAGCAAAAGCAAGTACTTTTTCCTTAAGTTCTTCCATATCTACTGCCATTTTTCTCTTCCTTTGTCTTATAGGTTATCGGTATGGACACTCCACTTGAACTGAGTCGTGGTATGATAAGTATCATATGCCAGACGGTAATCGTCAATAGATTTTTCAGTGAATGGAATGTCACATTTCTCAAAGAAACGCTCCCAGCCGATCCTTTCGGCCCATTCGCCGACACGCTCATACTTGTTGGCATCGGCCTCATATGTTTCGAGTATTTTCCTTATGGCCTGAACCGTACTCTGGAATCTGGGGGTCTCGTTGGGGATGAACGGGATTACTAGCTTGGAGAATTTGGGAGCACTGATCCTGTTGGAGATCTTGCCGCCGACCAGGATGGCTATACCATCACCCTCTCCGTCTGCAAGAGGCATTGCAGGACACATGGTGTAGCAGTTGCCGCAGAACATGCACCTGTCCTCTTTGACCGTAACCGTCTTGCGTTTCTCACCGTCTACTTCCACAGTAGCCGGTTTGATGGCGCCCAGCGGACATGCCGCCACGGCAAGAGGAATTTCACAGACACCGGTAACGCGGTCGTCTTCCACGAGAGGAGGCTTCCGGTGGACTCCTAGAATAGCGATATCAGAACAGTGTACAGCACCGCACATGTTAAGGCAGCATGCCAGAGCAATCCGCACCTGCGCAGGAAGCCTGTGAGAACCGAAGTATTCGAACAGATCGTCCATTACCGCCTTGACTACTCCGGAGGCATCTGTAGCAGGAGTATGACAGTGCACCCAGCCCTGGGTATGGACGATATTGGTCACGCTGGCGCCGGTTCCGCCTACAGGGAACTTGTTGGAGCCGCCAGGAAACTTCCTGCCTTTCAGGTCGTCAAGAAGCGCCCGCAGAGCATCTTCATCGGTTACATGGAATTCGATGTTGTTGCGTGTGGTCCAGCGTACGTGGCCTTCACAGTATTTTTCGGCAATATCCGCGATCTCGCGGATCAGGTCAGTAGTCATGAGGCGGGCAGCGCCGCAACGAACCACGAACACGATATCGCCGGTCTCACTCGTATACTTGAGTACACCAGGCTGTACGATCTCATGGGTTTTCCACTTGCCATAGTTTTTCTTGATGACTTCTGGAAAGAACTGCTCATAATGAGGTGGGCCGATATCTGTAATACGATTGGCCATCGGTTTCTTGAGGTCGTAGAGCTGCTCAGCCAGATCCGGATCATAGGGTTTCTTAATCAGTTCAGCAATATTTGTATTGTCCATTATCGATTCCTCCAAATGAATTCAGACATCCTGTTTATGCTGCGTGGCGTTTGCGGAATTCCGCGACGTCTCGTTCCCAACCACCCTCTACTTCCTCGGCACTCCAGAAGACATATGGGTTGGAACGCGGTTCCCTGACCATCTGCGGTATCGGCTTGAGATCAGCCCGCCTGATCAGTTCCTGGAGACTCTGTCGCTGGATAAGCTCGCCGAAACGCTCACGGTTCTTGCCTTCTTCCATCCACCAATCCCATATCTTGTCCACAAATTCCTTGAATTCATCAAACGGCGGCTCCATCTTGATGAAAGGAATCGCAAGGGTTGACAGCTGAGCACCATCAAGGATCGGAGCCTTGGCACCCACCAGGATGGTTGCACCCGTATCCACTCCCGGACGCAGAGCCGCAGGCATTACGTTTATGCAGTGCATACAGCGGGTACACTCACGATTGTCTATCTTGAGCTCGCCGCCTTCCATCCACATGCACTTGGTGGGACACAGATCGATGACTTCCTTCTGCATGTCGAACGAACCCCAGTCTCTGTCGCTGTGAGCCCCGCCGTTTGGAGCAATTTCGCCACCGACATAGGCCTTTACGGCTTCCTGATCTATCCTGATATCATCTCTCCAAGTACCGATAATAGAACAGCAGGAACGTGCTATGGCTGCAACGCAGTCGTTGGGGCAGCCTGACACCATGAACTTGAACTTGTATGGAAATGCTGGCCTGTGAAGTTCATCCTGGTATTCCTGGGTCAGATCGTAGCAGATTGCCTGGGTATCAATACATCCCCATTCGCAACGGGCCTTTCCGATACAGCAGGAAGGAGTACGGAGGTTTGAACCGGATCCGCCCAGGTCTGATCCCAACTGGTGGGTAAGATCGTAGAATACCGGTTCGAGCTGGTCTGTCTTGGTACCAAGAAGCACCATGTCACCGGTTGAACCGTGGAAGTTGGTCATCCCGCTTCCCCTGTGATCCCATATGGTGCAGAGTTTCCTGAGATAGTCGCTTGTATAAAACTTGCTGGACGGCTGATTCACACGCACCGTATGAAAATGCGCAATGCTAGGATACTCTTGCGGAACATCAGAATATCGGCCGATTACACCACCACCGTACCCGAAAACACCAACGATACCTCCATGTTTCCAGTGGGTCTCCTTGTGTTTATACGACAGTTCCAGCTGTCCAAGCAGGTCAAGGCACTCCTGTTTGCCTGCCAAACCTTTCTGCTCTATGTCATCAACAAAACTCGGCCACGGACCTGATTTCAGGTCGTCGCACATCGGGGTGTCATGTTTCTTGACATCGGCCATTTAACTTTCCTCCTTAATGGTAGTTTTTTATACGGTTTTTAGGATAAAAATTCTGTTTTGAAAAAATGAGATACCAAGCTCTCCTGAAAAAATGAATCATCATTCGGAAAAATTAAAACATACCTACAGGTGAAAACTTTTATAATATCCTTGTGCATTATTTGTCAACCATAAAAACAAGGACTTATCAGGATATAATGCCTGCACTCCCTATGTTTTGTATGTTCAGCCTGTTTTTCATTTGATAGAAGCCTAAAAAACATGTTTCTGAATGAACATCCGATTTTCCGAATGGGAATTCATTTATTGAGTGGCCTGTATCGGTCCGGAGATGAGGACTTCATTTCCCAGGGCTGGCGCATGAACAGACATGAGCCGGCATCTATCCAATATTTCGGATATTTTATCTTTCAGTATACAGAAAACAGGCGAAAGGTCCCCTTGTGGACAGGCACAGGAGACCGTGGCTGATTTTCAGGATTCATGTATTATAGTGAAAACAATCATGTACTGCGACCTCCATACCCATACAACTGCTTCAGACGGTTCGGACACTCCGGACGATCTCGTACGGAAGGCAGCCGAAACCGGTCTCTCCGCCATAGCTGTCACGGACCATGACACCGTAGCGGGCCTGCCGGAGGCGGTGGCCTGCGGACCGGAATACCACGTGGAAATAATCCCCGGACTTGAACTGAGTGTGCTGGCCGAAACGGGCAACATGCATATCCTGGGATACTTCATTGATCCTGAAGCCGAATATTTAAAAAAGATCCTGAAAAAAGTTCAGGCGGCCAGAGCCGAAAGAAATCCTCGGATCCTGGAATTACTCACGGATCTCGGCCGACCTCTGACAATGAATGACCTTGAGGAAATAGCCCACGGCGGCCAGATCGGCAGACCGCATATTGCCAGGACCATGCTGCGAAAAGGTTATGTCAGAAATATCGGCGAGGCCTTTGCCCGTTATCTCAAGAAGGGGGCGCCCGCATATGCCCCCAAGTCCGTCCTCAGTCCGGAAGAGGCCATCAGAACAATTCACCGGGCTGGAGGCCTGGCAGTCCTTGCTCATCCGTTTTCCCTCGGTCCGGGCAGGCCGGCAGATCTGGAAAAGACAACGGCTGAACTTGCCGCTCTGGGGCTAGATGGGATGGAGTGTTATTATAGTGAGCATTCCCGGGAATTTACCAGACAGTGCCTGACGCTGTGCGGCAAATACGGCCTGGTCGTCACAGGAGGAAGCGACTACCACGGCAGGGCCAAGCCTCACATAAGACTTGGGACAGGCAGGGGCAATCTCCGGATTCCTTACAGATGCGTGGAAGAGCTCCGGGCAAGGAAAACAGGCAGTGATGTCGGACAGGCTGGATCTGCCCGGTAATGAGTTGCCTAAATATCAGCACACCTACGGTTCAGTCCTCATCCGCAGCGTTCTCCTTTTTCCTTCCCAGCAGCCATACCGCCAGGACGCTCAGTTCATAGAGGATGATCAGTGGACCGGCCAGAAGTATCTGGTTCACTATGTCAGGTGTAGGGGTCAGGATGGCTGCTGCAACAAACGCAGTAAGAATGGCATATTTCCTGTTTTTGTTAAGCATCCCGGCATCTATCATCCCAGCCAGGCTGAGAAATACCATGAACACGGGCAGCTCAAATGCCAAGCCGAACCCCAACAGCAGTCTGACAGTAAGGGTGAAATATTCGCTGACACTGGGCAGCAGTCTGAGATCCTTTCCTGCATACCCGGCCAGAAACTTGAAGGCCGCCGGAAATGCCACAAAATACCCGAACATCGCCCCACCCGTAAAAAAAACAGATGAAACAACCACGAACGGCAGCGCCAGCCGTTTTTCATGTTCGTACAGACCTGGAGCAACAAACGCCCATATCTGATAGAGTATAAAAGGACTGGTCAAAAAGATGCCGCAGGTCAGGGCCAGTTTCAGGTAGGCAAAGAAGGCCTCCGGGTAAGAGATGAAAATAAGGGTAGTGTCCGGATGAAGAACTGCCTCCAGCGGCCTTGCCAGTACGGCGAATATCGGTTCTATGAAGGCATAGCATACGGCGCATCCCAGAGCTGCTGCGACAAAACCGGCCATGAGCCTGTTTCGCAGCTCCGTAAGATGCTCGACCAGAGTAAACTCATGATCTTCTCCCGTCTTGTAATCCGTCATATCGGTCTGTCCGTTTTCATGTGCAATACCGCCGTCATGCTCCGATCCTCAGAACAGCGGATAGGAGGGTCCGCGTATATTCATGTCGGGGCCTCTCCATTACCGTCTGAACCGGGCCCTGCTCTACTATCCGCCCCTTTTTCATGACTGCAATTCTGTGGGCCAGCAGAGGTACCAGAGACAGGTCATGGGTAATGAACAGGTAGGAGACCCCGAGCCGCTCCTGCAGTTCCTTGAGCAGGTCAAGCACATGGGCCCTTACTGAGACATCCAGAGCACTGGTTGGTTCGTCACAGACTATCAGTTTGGGAGATACAGCAAGAACACGTGCAATACATATGCGCTGGCGCTGGCCCCCTGAAAATTCATGGGGATAACGACGCCTGAGTTCCGGAGGAAGCCCCACCTGTTCCATCAGCTCCACCACTCT
>DTYO01000219.1 GCA_012961845.1 Thermodesulfobacteriaceae bacterium | reverse complement strand
AATGTAGCTTTGACCCCTAGATTTTTTTGACCCCTAGATTTTTTTGACCCCTAGATTTTTTATATCTGAAATTGGGGATATCAATCGTTTTTTCTCCCATTTTCCAGCCTTCATGGAGGCAGTACCCCGGGGAATGCGGCGGGTCAGTGCCATGAGCATGGCAATGGTGTGCTCAGCAGCAGAGTTGGTGTTTCCGCCAGGGGTGTTCATCACCACAATACCCCTTTTGTTGCAGGCCGGTATGTCCACGTTATCGAGACCGGTGCCGGCCCTGCCAACGACTTTTAGTTTCTCAGCGGCATCCACAACTTCGCTGGTAACTCTGGTGTTGCTTCTGATCACCAGGGCATCAGCATCCCTGATGGCGTCCAGCAGGTCTTCCGGGCTGAGATCGAGCTTTTCTTCAACTTCAAGACCTGACTCCCTGAGTATGTCTATCCCTTCCTGTGCAATTGGATTTGTAATCAAGACTTTCATTTTATTGTTCCTTCCTGACTTTTTCTTGCAAAGTTTTTTTCAACCTGGATCTGCTGGCCGGATCATTATCCCTTGGGACCTTGTGGAAGCCCTTGTTTCCTCAACGGATGGCGGTGTCATACTGCAGGACTCGACTGCTGAAGAGTGCAGAGTCAATGATCGGCAAAATAGGCTTCGGCTGCAGCTACTCCCCTGCCGAGTTCAACAGGATGTCCCAACTGTTTCAGCGCCCTTTCCACGGCTGCAATGGCAATCAGCATGTCCCATTCACACAGGTGGCCGATATGAGAGATCCGGAAGATCTTGCCCTTGGCATGGGCCTGGCCGCCTGCGATGGTGATTCCGTATTCCTCTCGAAGGATCTTCACCACTTCCTGCCCGTTGATACCTTCGGGAGCCTTGATGACGGTTATCGCCTCGGCCGGTGTCCTGGCAAAAAGCTCAAGGCCTAGGGCGGTTATAGCCGTTTTTGTTGCTTCGGACAGGCGCTTATGATGGGTATGGAGTGTTTCCAGGCCGGTGTCTCTTATGTTTTTCAGGACTTCTCCAAGGCCGATTATCAGGGATACGGCCGGAGTATAGGCAGTGGTCTGTCTGCCGAGAGCTTTTCGTTCTTTCAGAAAGTTGAAATAATATTTCGGGAGAGTGGATTTCTGCACCAGTTTCCATGCCTTGTCGCTCACGCTGACCATTGCAAGACCAGGGGGCAGGGACAGGGATTTCTGAGAACCTGTGACCACGACGTCAAGGCCCCATTCATCGGTCCTGAGTTCATAAACCCCCATGGCGCTAATGGCGTCTACTACAAGTATGGTATCGGGTCTGTTCCTGAGCATGGCTCCAAGTTCCTGTACTGGATGCTTTACTCCGGTGGAAGTCTCATGGGCCTGGACAAATACTGCTTTGGCATCAGGATTGGCATCGAGGGCAGATTCTACGTCAGCGGGATCGACTGCATCTCCCCAAGTAACATCTATGTTCACCGAACTGATACCGTAGGTGGTGCAGAGCTCTTCCCACCGTTCCCCGAATTTTCCTCCCCGTACCACAATGGCTTTGTCTCCCGGTGAGAGGCAGTTGATCACCGAGGCTTCCATTCCTCCGGTTCCTGAAGATGCCAGGATGAATACATCGTTTTCGGTCTGATACAGATATTTCAGACCTTCTCTGACATCTGTAAGGATGGCAGAAAACTGGGGAGACCTGTGGTGTATCAGGGGCTCTGACATTTTTGCGAGTACTTCCGGCGCCACGGAAACAGGGCCAGGCGCCATGAGATATCGTTTGTGCATTTCAAACTCCTTGGTGCAGACTAGTATAGGTCCGAAAGCGGTTCTTTCGCCCGATCTCCGCATGGAAAGAAAAAAATAACGTCTGAAATATCAAATACATTTCTGCGCGTATTTTTTCTGACGCCCTGATTCCGAACGAAAATCCCCGTTTCCGGACATATACAGACTAAGAATGATAGGAAAACGTCTGAATGGTGATTCATCTTAGCCCCAAAATACATCTCAATGCAAGAGTATAATGAAGAATATTGAGGCATCTCTAAAAATTATTCTCCTGCTCAGTGGACTTATTGTACTCAAACAATAATCCGCAAAACATCACTGATATGTCTGTAGTTCTTTTTTGCATGAGCCTTGCCCTCAAACCAAATTCCTGATTTTCAGTTACGTCCATCAGTCGGGTCTGTTCCTTGATCAATCTTTGTTTTCGGTTGGATCTCCCCATCCGCCTCCGCCCGGTGTATGAATCTCGAGCAGATCGCCTCTTTTTACGCGCAGGTGTGTTTTTCCAGACACATGTTCGATTATCGATGAATCCCTTCGAATGAGAATGTTTTTTCCAGACTTTCCCGGTCTGCCGCCGGCCAGTCCGTAAGGAGCAGTCTTTCGTCGCTCAGTAAGAAGTGTTACTATTGCCGGTTCACTGAACAGAAATCCCCTGATGATCCCATCTCCGCCACTGAACTTTCCCCTGCCGCCTGATCCATGCCTCATGGAATACCTTTCCACCATGAAAGGATAGGCCTGTTCCAATGCCTCTATCGGTGTGTTGAGGGTGTTGGTCATGTGGGTGTGAATTCCGGACAGCCCGGGGGCCCCGGGCCTGGCGCCCATGCCTCCGCCGATGGTTTCATAATAGGCATAGTCTCCTCCGTCTGGAAGCCTGCCGCCTATCGCGATATTGTTCATGGAGCCGCAGCTCGCAGCCGGTATGAGTTCGGGGGCAGCTTGGGCGAGAGCCCCCAGGAGGCAATCCACTATTCTCTGTGAGGTCTCGACATTGCCCGCAGCAACCGGAGCAGGAGGCCTGGCATCGAGAATGGTTCCTTTGCGGGTTTTGACATGCAACGGTCTCAGGGATCCCTCGTTGATGGGATATCCCTCTCCGACCAGGCAGAAAAAGACATAATATGCCGCTGAACATGCAACACTTCGGACCGTATTGAGACCTGTCTTAACTTGGCCGGAGGAGCTGCTGAAATCCGCTGTGGCACTGCTACCTGAGATGGAGACTTTCACTCTTATCGGTACCGGCTGATCATGTATTCCGTCGTCATCCAGGAAGTCTTCAAAAGGGTATTCTCCATCGGGGATGCGGGAGATTGCACTTTGCATGACTCTCTCACCGTAATCCAGAAGCGGGTCGAACCGTTCCAGAAGATCTGATGTACCTTCCCTGTCGAGTATTTCAAGCAGCCGTTTCTTTCCCCTGTCAAGGGCTGCAATCTGTGCCCTCAGATCCCCTTTTCTCTCATCCGGATGCCGTACTTTTGTGAGAAACTTCTTGAGAAAATGTCTGTCAAGATGCCCGTTTTCGACCAGCAGGGCAGGGGGGATGAGGACCCCTTCCTCATCAAGGCTGATGGATAGGGACATTGAGCCGGGATGGATGCCTCCTACGTCTGCATGGTGGGCCCTGGTCACCAGGTAGAAGAGAGGGCTGCCTCCGGCACGGTCGAATACACCGCTCATAAGGGTGATGTCCGGCAGATGTGTCCCGCCGAGGAAGGGATCGTTGGAAATGACGATGTCGCCCGGGCGGAGACTGAACAGGTCAGTAATGGCCTTTACTGTTGCCGGCATGGCACCGAGATGTACTGGAATATGGGCGGCCTGAGCAAGAAGGTTTGCCCTGGAATCAAAAACAGCACATGAAAAATCTCGCCTTTCCTTGATATTGGCTGAGAAAGCGGCCTTTCTCAGGACAATTCCCATCTCCTCCGCAACAGAGGCCAGCAGCTTGTTTGTGACTTCGATTTCAATGGGACTGGTCATGCATAACCTCAAAATCAGACATGAGAATACAGCAGGTGTCCGGTGCGGTATCCTGATTGACAACTCTCCAGGCCCAAATTACCATAGGAAGCTCGGACAACACAACAGAAGATTCCTGAAAAGGTCTCTGGTCTTTTTTTTCTTTCGATTACAGGTAGATGGGCGATTAGCTCAGCTGGAGGTATGAATCATGGCAGGACAATATACCAGAGAAGTTGCACACCGTATCTTTGCCCAGGAGTTCAGGGATTCAAACTTATCGCTTGGAATGAAGGGGCAACCATTATATTTAAAGAGGATGAAACTAAATTTATTAAACAAATACAAATGTGCAAATTTCACTTTATTCTTCCACCCGTT
>DTYO01000218.1 GCA_012961845.1 Thermodesulfobacteriaceae bacterium | reverse complement strand
TACCATCAGCCTCTTTCTTCCCCATTCAAGGGCCTTTCTGTGAGAACTGAAGAACAGATCTATCCGCCCGGGTCCCTTGATGGCTGAGCCCCTGTCTTCCACCACTCCCCATCCATAACCCGGCACCTTCATCCTTGTACCAAAGGGATAATACCGGGTATCTGCGGCAATGGTGCCGTCTCTGGGCAGCAGGAGCAAGGGAAATAGGACTACACGTATGGGTATCATCCAGGGGTGAATCAGGCTGTCTCTGGAAAACAGACCTGGATAAGGCTCCCTGGGAACCGTGCCCATAGCCGTTCTCCCTGTGTAACGTCTCCCCTTTCCCGGACCGGCGGCCACATAGCGGTTCCAGAAATTTAGTTTCAGATACTTCCAGCTTCCTCTCTCCCATCCACAGCATTTACCGCAGCCGCAGTAGGCAGTAGCTTCCATTGCCTTTATATGGGCACTGGTACAGCCCGAGATACAACTCAAGATCAGTATGGCCAGAAACGGGATTATCGTTTTCATTTCTGTGTGCTGTTCCTGTCTGATCCAGCATCGATCAGAAACCTTTCCAGACCATTGCGGTACAAAGTGCCGGAAACCAGAAAACCGTCGTTATGTCTCCCTTTTATCCGGAGAAAAGTCTTTGGTTCAGACGCAGCCTCAAACAGTCTGAGTCCGTGTTCATACGGTACGATCTCGTCATCAGGGCTGTGAATCACCAAGACGGGGACCTGTACTTCCCTGATGGCCTCGAGCGCATTGTACATGTAACGGCACAGCAGCCTGACCGGAAACATGGGATAAAAGGCCGCAGCCATGTCTGGAACCGAGGTAAACGTGGACTCCGCTATGAGACCAGCCGGTGAAGTCCGGGCTGCAAGCCTGGTGGCAACAACTCCGCCCAGTGAACGCCCGAATATTACTATCTTCCCGGGATCTATTCCTTCATGCATGGTCAGGTAGTCCCAGGCGGCTTCCGCGTCCAAATATGTGCCCTGTTCATCAGGATTTCCCTGGCTGAGGCCATACCCCCTGTAATCAAATATGAATACACTAAAACCCAACGCATTGAATATTTCAATGGATTCCAGTCTGTGGGAGATATTCCCCGCATTTCCGTGGCAGAACAGTATTACCCCCCTGGAATCCACTGCAGATACATACCAGGCAGAAATCATGACACCGTCGCTTGTCTCAAAAAAGACGTCTCTGTAGGGCAAACCGATGGAATCGGGAGTGTATCCTATGGTCGGTGCAGGGAAATATATCAGTTTCGCCTGGACGATGTAGAAAAACACTCCCAGGCCCATGTACAGCATCACAACCACAAAAAGGCCCCAGAAAAGATTATTCAACATATGGAAAGCCCCTCACTGAAAAAATCCTCGTCTACATATTTGTCACCCGGAAAAAATATTCGTGACGTTGTCTCAAGGCCAACCACCATTGATTATTATAACCGCAACAAATGGTCGGCATAAGACCCTGAAAGGCTCTTTGTTCACAGGCATTTTCTCCGCTCTAATTGGTGTGAATCATTGTGGGCTTCCCTGACTGCACAGCTGACAAAAGACATGCAGAATTCTTCCAGCAGGTTGTATGTGTCACTGGCAGATCAAGGCTTGTTTGCCAGCTAGTCGCCCATTGGCAAAAACTTTTGGGATCAGAGGTCATTGCGGAGAGCCCGGCCCGTCGCCGGCTTTGACACCGCCAGCGCCCTGCCGGTTGTCCAGACGGGAAAATGCTGTCAACAAATAGAATTATCCGGTTTTGTAGCAAATAAACTGTTGAATGCTTTGCATGCCGAAAGACCGACAGCATATCAAGGTCCGGCCAACCGCAAAATTTGTAAGAAAAAAGGATGACGGAAAACCCACTGGCGTAATGGATCCCAGTCTGTTCAGGCATATGACGCTGTCCTTACACGGAGGACAGGGAGTGCATATACCATAGCGGATATTGTCTCCTGCATGTGTCATGCTGAGACAGATAATCCGGGTTCAGTTCCTACTCATGACCAAGTTTCATGCTTGACCCTAGATTGTTCGCTTCAAAAGCCGAACAAATACTGATTGACAAAAATTACCACATGTTAAATGCAATATAGTAAGTCACAATCTGCACCAAAAAGGTACAGCGAATTCAACGGAAAAGTGTTGTGCATTTAAAGCCGTAAGGGGAGTACGATTTCACCAAAGCTGCTGCATTGTCAAGGGCATGAAGTACCTGAGTACGTCTGTGCCCCCTCCGCTTTACATCTTCAGCAAACTCGCGAACCGAACAATCCGGGTTAAGACACCACAAGATCCGGTTCGGGTAGTGTGGATTTATCGCAGGGCCCGGTGGGATGCCCTGTTCTCCACCGACCGGAACCTGACCGCTGCTGAAATTATCTAATACTGTGGTGCCCGTTACTCTTGTGCACTGGTCCTGAATATCTGCACAGCCTCCTGGAGCTGGTCAGCCAGATCCGACAGATCCTTGGCTGCTTCGGATGTCTTCCTAGCAGTTTCTGCCACTTTAACACCGGAATCTGCTGCATGATCCATATTTTCACGGACTCCAGCCACACCGTCCGTGGCATATTCCAGATTGCTGCTTATCTCACTCACAGTAGCTGTCTGCTCTTCGGCAGCGCTTGCTATGGTGTTGGCAAGATCATTGATCTGTGCGACAATGCTTGTAATCTCCTCCACAGAAGTTACAGCTCCCTCGGTATCCCTTTGGATGGTCTGTATCATTCCTGTGATTTCATCAGTCGCCCCGCTGGTCTGGGCAGCAAGTTCCTTGATTTCATTTGCTACCACGGCAAACCCCTTTCCGGCCTCACCTGCTCTGGCCGCCTCGATGGTGGCGTTCAGAGCCAGGAGATTCGTCTGTTCGGCAATGGTATTGATCACCTGAATGATCCCACCGATCTTGTCTGAACTTTCACCCAGCCGCTGAATCACCATGTTTGCGGACTGCGCCTTTTCCTGGGCATCATTGGTAATACTGGCCGTCTGGGCAACACTTTGGGCGATCTCTGTGGTGGCGGTGGTGAGTTCCTTTGATGCCTCGGCTACGGCTTCTATATTTGCATGAACAGTTTCGGCCGTTTCTGCTACTTCTTTGGAAAAAGTGCTCATTCGGCTGGTATCCACAGAGACTTCGCTGCTGACCCTGTCCAGCCGGATGGAGGAATTTGCCACCTCTTCCGCACCCTTCTTGATATTTTCAACGGTATGGAGAAGCTTTTCAACCATTTCATTGACCGCGCCTGCAAGGGCGCCCAGTTCCCCTCTAGCGCCAATCCTGCACTTGGCGAAAAGATCACCGTCGGCAATTTTCCTGACCACCGGCACCATATTCATAAGCGGTTTGACTACATGCTGGAGCAACAGCCACGATCCCAGTATAAAAACTAGAACTCCGGCCGCAAGCATTACCATCTGCATGATCTTGAGCCGCTGTATCCCATCTATTGAAATCTGTTCATACCGTTTCGTAAGTATGTTTGCCTGCCTCAGTATGGGGATATTGTTTTCCACCAGGTATCTTACCGATTCTTCTATCTCAGGCTGGCTGGCCACGGCTGTACCGATCTTTGTTATATTTTCTTTAAAGGGCTTCCACAGTTCTTCAAGCTTTTTGATTTCCTGCAGTGCAACCGGATCCTCAGTACGTTTAAACCCCTTCTCCGTGTTGCCGTCTCTCATACTTCTGAGGCTTGTGTCAAAAAGACCTGCAGTCTCCTGGAGCTTTTTCTGCCACTTTTCATCACCGGTGCGGGCAAAGAGCAGCGCCTCCTTTGTCATTTTCTGTGAAAGCATCCTCTGTCTTCCGGCCACATTTATATATGCCCCATCCTTTTCCTGCTTCGATGCTGTTACAAATGTAGCCATAACCGTCACCACATTGATCAGCAACAGAAACGCCATCACACTCCCGATTTTAACCTTTACACTCTCAAATGAGATCTTCATCAATAGCACCTCTTGTTCTGATCGTTAACCTGAGATATCACCCGGCTCAGGAGCTGCTGATTGCAGTCCCTGTTTTGCGCCTGATCATAAGTCAGCCTAACATAAAACATGAAATTACAGGGCCGTGCAGATACAAGCCGGATGACGTCCAGACGTATTTCGCATACTGCAACTGCCGGACAATACGCCAAATACATTACCCGGTGATCTGATACCCTGTTTTTTATTCGGCATCCCGCTCCAAAGAGTTAAACCAGAATTATGCACTGCTACAGTCGAACAAAATACTCTCAAAATAATTACATGGAATCAAACACTTATGGCCATGTTTTCCTATTCACCCAGAAGTACTTTCAAAACTGCCTGAGATGTTCGCCGGTTGAAACCGCAAGGAGCCCGCAAGCTTGCTCAACATACAAGGCGTAAAAGGCTCAGCCATATTTGGGCATCACAACTCTTTGATAACCCATCAGGTTCAACAATTTTCAAGCTGTAGAATCCAGGTGAACCCCCAATTATGCATGACGGAACAAATCTGTTATGATGATAACCACTGTTTTTCAAACCAGCCCATATCACAGCAGGCTCAAATCTTTGTCATGTCTTTTGAACTGAATTCTCTACTGTTTTTTGTTACAGGTATCTTTCTGGCTGTGCTGGTCTTGTGGCCTTTATTCCGTGCAAGATCCGGAAATCTTGTCGAACAGGCCAGACAGGAAGGTAAAGCCGAACTGGCAGTAATGTCGGAAAGGATCAAGAACAGAGAACACCGGATCGAAAACCTCAAGGCCGAACTTGAAAGGGTGATAGAGTCCAGAGACAGGCGCATCGCAGAATTACAGAGAGAAAACACAGGGCTCAGGTCTAGAACGGCGGAACTGGAGACCATGCTCCAGTCCGAAAAGCGCTCCGTCGAGGAAAAACTGGATCTGCTGGAATCAGCCAGGACTGGTCTGGAAGATACATTCAGGGCTCTGTCGGCGGAAGCCCTGAAGCTCAACAACAAATCTTTTCTCGAATTAGCCGGAACAGCATTCAACGGACTGCGTTCAGAGGCCTTGGAAGATCTCAGCCGGCGTCAGAGGGCGGTGGAGAGAATAATCCAACCGATAACCGAGGCATTGTCAAAAGTGGATCACCACATTTCAGATATGGAGAAGGCCCGCAGAGAAGCCTATGGCAGCCTCAGAGAGCAGGTAAGATCTCTGATCATGACCCAGGAAAGCCTCAAATCTGAGACAGGTAAACTAGTAAAGGCCCTGAGAAGCCCGGTTGTAAGGGGAAGATGGGGCGAAATACAGCTCAGGAGAGTAGTGGAAATGGCGGGTATGCTTTCACACTGTGACTTCCTCGAACAGGAAACAAAGACTGACGGAAGGAAGATCTTGAGACCGGATCTTGTGGTCAAGCTTCCTGGCGGAAAGAATATCGTGGTGGATGCCAAGGCGCCGCTGGAGGCCTACTTGGAGGCTTCCGGTTGTGATGACCAAGAGACGCAGAGAAAATTCATTGCAAGACATGCCGCTCTTATAAGGAAACATATCAGGAAGCTCGGGACAAAAGCCTACTGGAAGCAGTTCGAACCAGCCCCTGAATTCGTGGTAATGTTCCTTCCAGGAGAAAATTTCTTCAGTGCAGCTCTGGAACAGGATCCGGCACTCATCGAAGCAAGTGTCAGTGAGCAGGTTCTGCTGGCCACTCCCACCACCCTGATTGCCCTGCTGAGAGCCGCCGCCTACGGCTGGAAACAGGAAAAAATCGCAGAAAACGCCGAAGAGATCAGCAGGATCGGCCGAGAACTCCATGAACGCCTAACCGTATTCGCTGGACACCTGTCGGCAGTTGGCAAGGGACTCGACACGGCCGTGGCGATGTACAACAGATCTGTTGGTTCCCTGGAAACCAGGGTGCTCACTTCGGCAAGACGGTTTTCAAGGCTCGGAGCCGGTTCCGGCAGGGAAATTCCTGTGCTTTCAGAGGTGGAGACCACGGCCAGGACAGTTAAATACCGGTCCGGTCCTGACAACTCGAAACAGGAGGAATAATATCCCGTGTCATCCTTTGAAAAACTGGAATTTCTGGGCTCCGGCGCCCTGAACCTAGACATTATATATGAAATAGAGGACATGGCACTGGTCCGCAGGTCAGGCTTCGATCTCCATCCCGGCAGGGAGATTTCAGGGAGCCATAGAGAGGCGGAGAAGCTGGTGGATTTTCTGGAATCTCATGGCACACTCAGGACAAGATCCGGCGGAGGTTCGTCAGCCAATACCATATGCTGCCTGAGCCTCCTGGGACACCGGACAGGCTTTGCAGGCGTAACCGGAGAAGACCAGGCAGGCGGTTTCGTCCTGGAAGATATGGCGGAGGTAGACTGCTCCATGGTAAAAAAACGGGGCAAAACCGCTGTATGTATCGTAGTCATGGAAAAGACCGGACAGGACAGGGCCATGTTCGTGGCGCCCCACAGCATGGAGATGTGTTTTGCAGATCCTGAAGTCGTTGAACGGGTGGGAGATACAGAGGTGCTCCATCTCAGCTCTCTGGTTCATACCCGGGGACTCAATTCACAGGGAAAACTGGTCGATGCCCTGAGACCGGATCAGTTTCTTTCATTTGACCCGGGGGAGCTCTATGCCGCCAGAGGACTCCGGGCATTGTCCGGCATACTTAAAAGAACAGACGTACTTTTCATAACAGAGCAGGAAACAGAGATGCTGTTTCCCGGGCTGTCATGGGAACAGGGCCTGAAGGAACTCTATCCATTGATAAACCGGAACCGAACAGAAGACAGAGGATGCCGCTGCCTGCTGAATGAGACCTTCCGGGAGGCAGGAGGCCCACTGACAATATGCAAGAGAGGCCGTCGGGGGGTATCG
>DTYO01000217.1 GCA_012961845.1 Thermodesulfobacteriaceae bacterium | reverse complement strand
CTTTCCTGACATTCGGACACATCCTCTTGCCCATATACATTGGGCTTTTCTTGGTGTCCTCTAAAACGGGGTAGATTCATATTGTTTACATAAAGGGATGAATATTATGGGTGGATATGTTAGCGTCATAAAAATGAGTATTATGCTTGAAAATCAGGTTGCCAATGAATTCAACCAGATAGCAGAGGAGCTGGGAGAGAAAAAAGTCCTGATTCTGATTATCCGTATCGTGCTCTGCAGAGAAGTGTACTCGAGGTAAATAGATGTCCCGGTATGAACCCCCGGTATCTTTAATTATTCGATAAATTTTTCGTTCAAAAACTGGCATTCCTTGGGAGATAGATCGAACCGGATCTCGGCTTCATAGATAATTTCCTTCCTGCCCCTTTCAGGATGTACCTGGACCATTTCCGATATCCACTTGATGGCTTTTCTTAAGTTTTCCCCATGTGGCTGCAATTGTTCTGTGCTCATACTGAAAATCCTCTCTTTGCTGATTTGTATCTGCCTACTGAGTACAGTATCTACTGTGTAGTCGGGAATTCGCAGTACGGGGAGTACGACTTCATGCCCTCCGCCTTGTATCTGCATCACCCTGTAAGCAGATATAAATCAGCAACTTATGGCAAATATGTACTATTTATTCCGTGAGCAGTTGCGATGATGTAAAAAACCCGCTCTGATTTTATGATGGGTTTCAGTTTATTACAGGATACACTGCCTGGGAGTTTTGGGCAAAGAGAGGACAGAGGAAAATTAGCGGCCCGGATCCGATGTCCTGCCGCCCGTTTGCCGGAGAGCCGGATCAAGGGCGTTCGCAGGCTGGAAGCTCTGAAAACAGTGTGCGGAGCCTTCAGGCACCATGGAGGGAATGTACTCCAGGTCTGTTTCTGTCAGAAGGCCCGGGACCAAGGTGGTTCTGAAATGGTGGTTGATGCCGCTTTTCGAAACAAGCCGCATGCTTTCTCTAATCTTTTCAACAGGAGCCGCTCCTCCCGTCAGGGCGCTGTATCCCATAAACGGGGCCTTGATATCCATGGCCACGTAGTCCACCAGGCCTTGGCCAAAAAGTGTTTCAAGGGCTTCAGGCCTGCTCCCGTTGGTGTCCAGCTTGATCTGGAAGCCCATCTTTCTGATCCTCTGCAGGAACAGACCCAGGTCCGGCTGAATGGTAGGCTCACCTCCTGTAACGACTACACCTTCCAGCTGATCAATGCGCCTTTCGAGGTACGCCAGGACATAATCTTCCGGCACAAGCTCTTCTTCGCACCTGTCCATGGGGATCAGGTTCCCGTTGTGGCAGAAAGGGCAACGGAAATTGCATCCCTGGGTAAATACGATGGATGCAATCCTGCTTGGAAAATCACTCAGCGTGAATTTCTGGAACCCACCTATTTTCATGCTGTTTTCAGATCCGGTAGCGGCATCTCAGATCGAACTCCGCCTGTTTTCCCTGATTCCACTGATTCACCGGCCGGAGATAGCCTACGACTCTGGAATAGACCTCTGTACTCTGGCCGCAGTCGGGGCACTTGTTCTGTTCTCCCCTGAGATACCCGTGATCCGGGCAGATGGAAAACGACGGGGTGACCGTGAAGTAAGGCAGCTTGTAACTGCTACAGACTTTCCGGACAAAGGCCTTGACTGCCTGGGGATCGGCTGCAGCCTCTCCCAGGAAAGTGTGGAGAACTGTGCCTCCGGTGTACCTGGACTGGAGTCCGTCCTGCATATCCAGAACCTGGAATATGTCATCTGTGTAGTTTACGGGGAGCTGGGTGGAGTTCGTGTAAAAAGGCTCCTTCCTGGAATACGGTCTTTCGGATGTGCCCAGCCGCAGTCCGGGGTATCTCTTCTGATCCATCCTGGCCAGTCTGTATGCAGTCCCCTCGCCTGGAGTGGCCTCCAGATTGTAATAGTTGCCCGTTTCCTCCTGGAACTGTGTCAGCCTCTTTCTCATATGATCCAGCACCCTCAGCGCAAAAGCAGTGCCCTCAGAAGAGCCAATGTCTGTCCCCAGCAGGTTCAGACAGGCCTCGTTGGTGCCGATCAGGCCGATGGTAGAGAAATGATTGTACCAGTACCGGTCGAAACGCCTTTTGACGTTGCGGAGATAATATCTTGTGTAAGGGTACAGTCCCTTTTCTGTAAACCTTTCCAGAACCTTGCGTTTGGTCTCCAGGCTGGTGCGGGCGATCTCCATGAGATGGTCCAGCCTGGTGAAAAAATCATCTTCATTTTCAACCAGATAGCCGATGGCCGCCATGTTGATGGTAACTACGCCTATTGAACCGGTCAGGGGATTGGCACCGAACAGGCCGCCTCCTCTCTTCTCCAGGGAACGGAGGTCCAGCCTCAGCCTGCAGCACATTGATCTGGCGTCGTCCGGCGACATGTCGGAGTTGACGAAATTGGCAAAATATGGAATGCCGTATTTTGCCGTAACTTCCCAGAGACGTTCCATTCCCGTAGAATCCCAGTCGAAATCCGCAGTGATGTTGTATGTTGGAATGGGAAATGTGAAGACCCTGCTCTTGGCATCACCCTCTGCCATGACTTCGAGAAATGCTTGGTTCAGCATGTTCATCTCTTCCTGGAAGTCGGCGTAGGTCTCTCCCTGAGGAACCCCGCCCACGACCGCTCTTTCACCTGCGAGTGTGGAAGGAGGCTGGAGGTCCATGGTGAGATTTGTAAATGGGGTCTGAAAGCCAACTCTGGTTGGCACGTTTACGTTGAATACGAATTCCTGGAGCGCCTGTTTCACCTCCCTGTAGGAAAGTCCGTCATGGCGTATGAAAGGGGCCAGCAGGGTGTCGAAATTGGAGAATGCCTGGGCTCCTGCGGCCTCTCCCTGCAGGGTGTAAAAGAAGTTTACGATCTGCCCTAGGGCGCTTCTGAAATGTCTGGCCGGGCTGCTCTCAGCCTTGCCTGGAGCCCCCTTGAATCCGGAGACCAGCAGGTCCTGGAGGTCCCACCCCACACAGTATACTGACAGAAGGCCGAGATCATGGATGTGGATCGCTCCGGTGGAATGCGCCTCCCTGACATCGGGGGTATAGATCTTGTTGAGCCAGTATGTCTTGCTTACCTCGCTGGAGATATAGTTGTTCAGCCCCTGGAGAGAATAGGCCATGTTGCTGTTTTCCTGTACTTTCCAGTCGAGCCGTTCTAGATAGCTTTCTATCAGGTCCAGGTCGGCCTTCCTGACCATTTCCCTGATCCTTGCATGCTGGTCCCTGTAGAGTATGTATGCCTTTGCCGTTTTCTTGTAGGCTGAAGCCAGCAGTACTTCTTCAACAAGATCCTGAATTTCTTCCACTGTGGGCATGTCGTCCTGAAAAACCGTCTGGGCCAGGCTCAGCACCCTGATGGTCAGGCGGCGCGCCTCAGGCATGTCAAATTCACCAGTTGCCTTTCCTGCCTTGAGAATGGCCGTAGTGATCTTGGATGCATCAAAAGGAACTATTCTCTGGTCACGTTTCCGGATGTGGGTGAAAGGGGCGGATTCTGAACCGACTGCATGCTGAGTTCCAGCTAGTGGCATGATTTGTCCTTTCTTTTCTTTCAGCGTATCTGCTCGCTGGGTGTAGACTATGCTGTGTCGTCGTGCATTCGCAATCCGCAGTGCAGGGAGAACGGCTTCATGCCCTCCGCCTTGTATCTGCAGCATCCTGCAGGCATATACAAATCAGCAGGTTGTATCAAATAGGTGCTGTTTGGCCTGTGAGCAAATACCTTTCAGATGGTGGTAATGATTTGGTTAAAAGGAAAATGATTACAAAGTTAAGCACTATATATAGTGGTGAAGAAGGGATGTCAATACTAAATATATAGCAGATGTGAAAAATTGAAAAAAGCTCAACTGCCTTCAGAAAGCTTCCTTCCTGCCTCCGGCAAGGGTTTTTTCTATGGCATCTGAAAGATCGCAGGGCTCGTAAAGTTCATTTCCGATTCCATCATACAGCCTGCCGTTGCGAATCGAAATCTCTCTGTGGGCAAATGCCCGCAGGGTCTGAACAATAAGGGGCAGCTCCCTTTTCACTCCCTCCTCGCGGATGGCGGCGAACAGCGGCTCTGATTCACCGGCTGTGGATTTGATTTTCTCAATGCCTGATTTTTCCATTTCTGCATTGAAGCTTCTCCACAAAGGAACCCATCTGCCCCCAGCGATGGGGAAGGTACAGTATGTAACAGCCGGCCCCTTATCCAGTTCAGGAGTGACCAGGTGCATCATTATTCCCGTTTTTTCTGCATGGTGCTCCAGTAGCTGCCAGATTACCTCCTGCCATGTGCCGGCCGGGCCTCCGGGAGCCGCCGGATGCAGATTTATTATGGAAAGTTTCTCGCATACTTCCCGGCTTACAACCCACATATAGCCTGCCAGCACTACCACATCCACCGGAAAATCTTTCACTGTTCTCAGGACCTCGCCATGGTAGGCATTCCGCCAGGCCTCTCTGTCGTTCTTCCTGAGATCAGGCAGGAATTTTACCGCCGATCTGGACACAACAGGTATACCGTATTCCTCTGCCAGTTCCATGAGCCGGTCGCTGTACGGGCTCTCACCTGGTTCCCGGGACGAAAAGACATAGGCGATCCTGCTCGGTATGGTACCTTCCTCTATTGCGCGACATACGGTATGCAGGAGGTCAATGGCGGCCTGATCTCTTCCAGTGGTCCACCAGCCAAAAGCGGTATCTTCATGTCTGTCTTTTTTTGAATCCATGTGATGATGGTCCTTTCAGCCCAGATTGTTCGCTTCCAAAGCCGAACAAATGCTAAATAGCATAATACATTACCATATCCGATTCAGAATCGTTTCTCCGTCAGGCCCTCCATCCATTCCCTTCCAAAACCGGACAGGGACATGGCGGCGGTTCTTACTCCGGCCTTCATGCATTCCGCAATGGGGCGTCCTGAAGATGCAGCGTGGAGGAAGCCTGCATTAAACGCATCTCCGGCTCCGGTGTTGTCCACAATGCGGGAAACCCTCTCTGCCGGGCAGGAGAAGGACAGAGCAGGTGTAAAGGCCGATACCCCCCGACGGCCTCTCTTGCATATTATCAGTGGGCCTCCTGCCTCCCGGAAGATCTCATTCAGCAGGCGGCGGCATCTTCTGTCTTCTGTTCGGTTCCGGTTTATCAATG
>DTYO01000216.1 GCA_012961845.1 Thermodesulfobacteriaceae bacterium | reverse complement strand
GTTTTTTTTCTTTTTTGAAGAATGTCTCTTGTGTGCCATCAGGATTTACCGAACACAATGATTAAGTATAATGAGTTTATCCGGAATGCCCCGGCCGGCCGGTATGATTGTTTAAACAGCCGGCATGGGTTACACTGTAGCTCTTTGCGGCCACTTATGGTATTGCTTTATGAATAAATATGAAAGGGGGCATTTCGTAGTGGGGGTTACCCCGGAAACAATATCCGGTCCAAAACCGGTTCTCAATAATATTCTTGAATATTTTTCCACTGATTTTCAGGAAATCGAAGCGGCTCTGGACAGACATTTCTCATCGCATTTGTCCTTTGTAAATGAGGTAAGCAGGCACATTCTTTTTGCGGGAGGCAAACGCCTCAGACCGCTGCTCACCGTTTGTTCGGCCAGATTGTGCGGCAAACAGGACAGTGAGGTATACGATCTTTCCGCAGTACCGGAGTATCTTCATGCCGCCAGTCTCCTTCATGACGATGTGGTGGATGAGGGACAGATGAGAAGGGGTAAACTTCCTGCCTATAAGATCTGGGGGAACCAGGCCGCCGTACTGGTAGGTGATTTTTTATATGCTAAGGCTATCGAACTTGCCAGCCGTTTCGGCGATGTCCGTATAGCTGAATCAATCTCCAGGACCGTGTCCCTTATGGCTGAAGGAGAGATACTCCAGCTGCTTCAGGCCAAGACACCGAATTTCGAGGAGGCTGCATATCTTGAGATCATCTACAGAAAGACCGCCGCCCTGATTTCATGTTCGTGCCAGATAGGCGGATTTCTGGCCAGTGCATCTCCCGAACAGGTCGAAGCGCTTGGCAACTATGGGTTGTGTGTGGGCCAGGCCTTTCAGATGAGTGATGATATACTTGATTATACTGCGGATGCGGATGAGTTAGGAAAGCTTGTAGGGACCGACCTGGCAGAAGGCAAGCTAACCCTGCCCATGGTGGTGGCCCTCAAGGAGGCCGATCGCCCAGGAAAAGAAAAACTGCTTAGGATGCTCAGAAGTGGAAAACCGTCCGTGAAAGACCTTGAATGGGTCCAGTCTTTGTTTTACGAGACAGGCAGCTTTGATTATACCAGAAGACGTGCTGAGGAACTGATTTTTTCAGCATGCGAAAGCCTCGGTGTTTTTGAGGAGTGCGAGACCAGAAACCTCATGCAGGGCCTGGCACATTTTGTCATGGAAAGGCGTAACTGACATATAAAACGGAAGGTTATGCCGGATAACCGCGATTTGCCTCATGATGAGTTGAGTTTTACCGTGCAACAGCCGGCATTCCTGCCGTGGCCCGGCTTCTTTGTCAGGGCCTTTAGGGCGGATGTGGTGGTCCTGCTGGATTCGGTACAGTTCCCAAGGGGGTTTACCTGGATAAACCGCAACAGGATAAAGACCCCTGCAGGGGAACACTGGCTGTCAGTTCCTGTGAACAGGAAAGGCCTGGGACTCCAACCGGTAAATCGTATAACACTGTATCCAGACAGCCGGTGGCGAAAAAAACTGGTCATGTGTCTGAAACACAGCTACTGCCACGCCCCCTTTTTCAAGAAAATATATCCTTTTTTCCAGGAGCTGGACGCCTCCTGCCCGGTTGACGAGCATCCGGCCGAACACGTACTTGCGAAGGTGCAGGTCCGGCACGATCCTGGTGAAGATGCCCGAGTAGTCGGGATCGTAACGGAAGGCATCGCCGTCGTCGGGCAGGGTGAGCGGTGGGTGGCCGTCCATGATCTGGACGAACATGAAGAACGGCCCTTCCTGCTCGCCGAGCCACTCCTCGATCC
>DTYO01000215.1 GCA_012961845.1 Thermodesulfobacteriaceae bacterium | reverse complement strand
GTCAGGGAACTCTGTGGATGGGCTGGCAGGACCACCAACAACCGCATGGAACTGCTTGCGGCTATTCGGGCCCTGGAGGCCCTTACAAGACCGTGCACAGTAATAATAACCACGGATTCCAATTACCTGAAGCAGGGTATAACGAGCTGGATAAAGAACTGGAAAAAAAACGGCTGGAAGACCGCCGGCAGGAAGCCGGTCAAGAACCAGGACCTGTGGCGGACTCTGGACGATCTGTGCAAACGCCACGACATCTCCTGGAAGTGGGTAAAAGGCCACGCAGGCCATCCTGAAAACGAGAAGGCTGACGCCCTGGCCAGGGCCGCCATCGCAGAAGGACAGCAGGGAATGCTGGAAGAGGATCCGGCCGGGGCGGTCAGGGAATAACCACGGCCGGGCATCTCATCTCCCGGGGCAAACTTCTTCCTTGAGCATACAGCATGCTATTCGGTTCTCCGGCCTCCCCCTGCTGTCATAGTCGATATTTCCGGGGTGGAGTATTCTGTTGAGCACGCAGCCTTCCGGGATTGTAAGCCCGTACAGATCAAGTTCCGTTACGGGTGGACGCAGTCTGAGAGCATCTTTCGCGATCTCCAGGGAATGAAGGGGATAGTCCTCGCACAGCGGACACCTGTACACCCTGCCGTTTGGAAATACGAAATAATTGTCGGCTACCAGGCCGGCACACTGAAATTTTTCGTGAGATTCCAGGAAGACCTTTGGGTATGTCACGTGAAGACCCATGCCGGCCGCCCGGACCGCCACCTCCGGAACTATCTCATTCCATTCTTCCCGGCTGAGCTGCAGATCTGTTTCACCTCTGCTAGCAGGCTTACCGCGGATTCCTATGACCTGAATGAAAAACCTGGTAACCCCCAGATCCTTGAGGAGGGACGGCATGTTTCCCAGGTCATGCAGATTGATCCTGCTGGCGGTAAAAATGGAACTGATCCCGAATCCTTTCTCAGCGGCCTTCCTGATCCCCCGGGTGCAGACTTCAAAGACGCCATCGCCCCTGATGGGATCATTAACTTCTGGAGAGGCACCGTCCAGGCTGAAACTGAAATAATCCACTTCTCCCGGCGAAACCTTTTCCAGAATGTCATGAAAGAGAAATCCGTTGGTGTCAACGGTTACAGAGGCACAACCCAGGCGCCTGGCCGCCCTGACAGCAGCGGGAAGTGCAGGATTAAGTGTTGGCTCGCCGCCGAGGAAGATCACGTTGGTCTCTCCGGCAGGTGCCGCAGCTTCCCGGGCCCCTGTTGTGTCGCGGCAGGCTGAGATGCCTTTCCCTGATAAAATGGACAGCCATCTTGTAACGGTCTCTTCGTCCAGTATCTCGAGCCCGTGCTGATCCGGATTTATATAACAGTGGCGGCAGCGGAGGTTGCATCTTGTAAGGATGTGAAAAAAAAGATTACGTGACCGGGGCTTGAATTCTACTGTTCTGCGTTCGATTTTCATCTCAATCTTACAGGCCTGTCTTCAGTGGTTGCAGGAAGCATCAAGAGTATATCGGCATAGCAGACTGTCTTTCCAGTACGACTGGCCGGTATTGAGAAAATATTCCCTGAAAAGCGCAAGGCTCTCGTCTCTCAGAACACCTCCCACAATGTCCACGCAACCGTCATGGTACAGACAGCCCTGCTGCCCCGGACCTGCCGGGTCTGTGTTTTTACCACAGCCGGTTATTGGGTTCGAAAAGTCGATTCCCGCTGCACCGCCCATTACATCTTCGTATGCATACACTATACGCTTGATCCCGTTCAAGATGAGTGCTCCCAGGCACATCAGACACGGTTCAAGGCTGCAGTACACCGTGACAACGGCATCGTCCCCGAGTCCGGCCGCCCCCCTTCTGGATATCCAGTCCCTTAAAGCGACCATCTCCGCATGGTCCAGCTCGTTTTCATCCCCTGAACGGGTATGGATCCTGGCACCTGCGCCAACAATTTCATTATCCATGACAAGGACACACCCCACCGGGAAATCATCCCTATCGAGAGCCTTCTCCGCGAGCTCTAGGGCCTTGAGCATCCAGTATTCATCCCTTCTCCGGTTACCATTGTCAATAACTGTCATGATCTTTATATTCTGATCCTGTCTCATTACGGCAGAGCAGGACCTTATCTGCTGCATTGTCAGGGGGTTGAAGTACCAAAACACGTCTGCTGTGCCCCCTCCGCTTTACATCTTCGGCAAACTCGCGAACCGAATTATCCGGGATCAAGCCTTCCGGCCAGCCAGCTCTTGACTGTGGCATCCAGCATAAACGCGGCATCCGTTTCCTGCATGATCTTTGCCTGCAGGACCTGCATGTCAGGCCATGAGATTTTTCTGTAAAGTTTTTTGCAGATATAATTTACGCAGATAACCTCTCTCGCCACAATCAGGCAGCCTTCCCTGCCCAGGAACCAGCATCCGGCATCATCCTCCCTGGAATCCGGGATCCTGCTCCCCATCAGAAGATTTATAAGGATCAGAGCGGTATCGAAGCGGTCTTCAATCCCCTTGCCGCAGCAGCTTCCTCCATCTCTCACTGCACAATCAGTACAGTGCTCAATCACCCCGGATTTATCCATCTGTTCCCAGGTTTCCCTGATTGCCGATCTGTAGGATGCAATCAGGGAACTTACATTCCGGTCACCCTGCAGTTCCTCGCCATATGCCTCAAAGAGCAGACG
This sequence comes from Thermodesulfobacteriaceae bacterium, assembly GCA_012961845.1. Lineage (GTDB taxonomy): Bacteria > Desulfobacterota > Dissulfuribacteria > Dissulfuribacterales > UBA3076 > DTYO01. The sequence continues at coordinate 1,029 of DTYO01000215.1, read as the reverse complement.
GGCCAGCCGGATTTTTTCCAGAATGGGATAATCAGTCCCTATGGGTAATTTAATATCTTCTTGTTCCATCATGATGAGAGTATCAGCGCGATCCGAAGACCGCTTCCATTAATTAATCATCATCCTTCCAGGTAGCAAGTACTCCATGAGGATATTGCGATTTACCCGGTGATAAGTTACAAATGGAAATGGTTTCTGCACGGAACTGAAGACACATGCCACTATTCATGGAACACGGGAAAGGAATACCAATTGAGCAGCAAATCACGCTATACCGAGGCCGGAGTCAATATAGACAAGGCCAATGAACTGATCCGAAATATTCAGCCCCTGGTGTCGTCAACCTTCAAACGGGGGGTGATTACCGAAATCGGCGGTTTTGCAGGGCTTTTTGCCCTCGACAGCAGCCGGTACCGGCAGCCTGTGCTGGTTTCTTCCACTGACGGGGTGGGAACCAAGATAAAAATAGCCATTCAGGCCGGCATCCACGACACTGTGGGGATCGACCTGGTGGCGATGTGCGTCAACGACATCATAGTTTCAGGGGCGAAACCTTTGTTTTTCCTTGACTATTTTGCAACAGGCAGCCTGGAATCCGGGGTGGCTCTCGACGTGATCAAAGGCATAGCCGAAGGATGCAGGCAGGCCGAATGTTCTCTGATAGGCGGTGAAACCGCTGAAATGCCCGGCCTGTACGCAGCAAATGATTATGATCTGGCAGGCTTCGTTGTTGGCGTGGTGGAAAGAAACGATATCGTTGACGGTTCTGAAATAGGCAACGGACAGGTCATTGTAGGGCTTTCGTCAAGCGGCCTTCACAGCAACGGCTTCTCCCTGGTCAGAAAGATATTTTTTGAAGAACTGGGGCTCACGGTCCACGACGTGGTACCGGACCTGGGTGATGAATCCCTTGGGAAGATCCTGCTGACTCCCACCAGGATATACGCAAGCAGCATCAGTCACTTCCTGAAACAGCAGCAGATCAACGGAATGATACACATCACCGGCGGCGGATTTCAGGACAACATT
>DTYO01000214.1 GCA_012961845.1 Thermodesulfobacteriaceae bacterium | reverse complement strand
TTTTTTTGCTGCCCTGTCCCTGTCCGTAGTAACAACATTCTTGCCAGTTTTTTTATTGTTTTCACACATTCCTGATGTTAGTCTGCTGACATGAAATTTGAGCTCAAATGGCTGGCATGGGAAATAACAAGAAGATGCAATCTCAGGTGTGTACACTGCCGATCCTCATCCAATCTCGAAGTCAAGGAACATCCTGACTTCTCACTATCTGAGGCATTCAGAACCCTGGATGACATAGCCAGCTTCGCAAAACCGGTGGTAGTCCTTTCAGGCGGAGAACCTCTGCTACGTCAGGATGTCTTCCAGATAGCGAAATACGGCACTGAAAAAGGGCTTCGTATGTGCCTGGCTACGAACGGCACCTTGGTAACACCCAAAATCTGCGTCAGGATCAGGGAATCAGGCATACGCATGGTTTCCCTAAGCCTGGACGGCTCCTCTGCCGATGTGCACGACGACTTCCGACAGCAGCCCGGGGCTTTTGACGGCACCATTAATGCTGCCGGCCTGTTCAGGGAACATGGGATCAGCTTCCTGATAAATTCTTCATTTACCAAGAGAAATCAGGACGAAATAGAAAAAACCTACCGTCTGACCAAGGAACTCGGTGCAACCGCATGGTATATGTTCATGATCGTACCGACAGGTCGGGGAGAAGATATCATGCAGGAACTCATAAGTCCTGAAGATTACGAAACCCTGCTGGAGTGGCACTATGGAATGGAAAAAAATGAACATGATATCCTAGTCAGGCCTACATGTGCACCTCACTATTATAGAATCAGACTGCAAAAATCAAAAGAACTTGGTGAAAAGGTTGAACACAGGACACTCAAATTCTCCACCGGCGGATCAAAAGGCTGTCTGGCTGGCCAGTTGATCGCCCTCATAGATGTAGACGGAAACGTACTCCCATGCAGTTACTTTCCCTTGCCAGCCGGAAGCCTGAAAGAACAGTCTTTACAAGACATCTGGAACAACAGTTCTCTGTTCAGAGAGCTCAGAGACTTTTCATCTTACAAAGGCAGTTGCGGTGCCTGTGAATATATCAGAGTCTGCGGTGGTTGCAGGGCCAGGGCCTACGCAGTCCATGGAGACTACCTGGCAGAAGAGCCTTTCTGTAGTTATACCCCGATGAAACTCAAAAAATAAAGGGATTTCTTTGTAGCCGCTCATGCAGTATTACGGTGACGATGAAGGGAGAAAACTATGAATGACTTGTTTCTCAGGGCCTGTCGCGGAGAAAAAACTTCACCTGTTCCTGTATGGCTCATGCGCCAGGCAGGGAGATATTTGCCCGCTTACCAGGAAGTCAGGGGACGGACAGATTTTCTGACCCTTTGCAGAACACCTGAACTCGCTGCCAAGGTTACCCTCCAACCTGTTGATATACTGGGTGTGGATGCCGCCATACTCTTTTCCGACATACTGATCCCCTTGGTCCCGATGGGGGCAAATCTCTCCTTTCATGAAGGAAGGGGGCCTGTCCTGGACCCACCTGTCAGATCGGAAGCCGATTTAGACAAGCTGCACCCGATTGATCCTGTCTCAGACGTCTCTTTTGTACTTGAGACTATCAGGATATTGAGAGAAGAGCTAAAGGACAGGGTACCCCTTATCGGCTTTTCCGGAGCTCCGTTTACTCTCGCCACGTACCTGATAGAAGGAGGAACCTCCAAGAGTTTTGTCAATATCAAACGTATGCTGTTTGAATCACCCGCCCTTTATCACCGCCTGATGGATCTCATTACAGACGTAACCCTGTCATATCTCAAAGCACAGATCGAAGCAGGCGCCCAGGCAGTACAGGTCTTTGACACCTGGGCCGGGATCCTCTCCGTAAAAGATTATGAAAAATGCGCCCTTCCATATGCCGCCAGAATACTTGAAGCCCTTGAAGGCCTGGGAGTACCGCGCATATATTTCGTGTTCGACGGAGGGCATGTCCTGGAATCCATAAAAAAATCAGGGGCTGACGTGATCGGTCTTGACTGGCGCACAGGTATAGACCAGGCGCTGCTTAAGCTCGGAAGCACAGTCGTGCAGGGCAATCTTGATCCGTGCACCTTGTTTCTCCCGGAAGATCAGCTCAGACTCAGGGTGCAGGACATTCTTGAACAGGGCAGAAATGCCAGGGCTCACATATTTAATCTGGGCCACGGAATTCTCCCAGAAATACCGGCAGACAAGGCAAAGCTGCTGGTTAAGCTGGTCCACGAGCTGTCTGCTTGACCGTTTATCAAATGCTGGGAATTCTCTTTCTCAACATGGGGGGGCCAGATTCCCTCGATACAGTAAGGCCGTTTCTTTTCAATCTCTTCTCTGACCGGGAAATCATCCGTCTGGGCCCTGCCATTCTCCAGAGGCCTATTGCCTGGCTGATAGCCTGGAGACGTGCCCCCAAGAGCCGTATGGCCTACAGTAAGATTGGTGGCAGAAGCCCTCTTGCAGGAATCACTGCATCTCAGGCCAAGGCTGTGCAGCATCGGCTGGAAAGACAGCTGGGGAAAAAAATCCTCTGCTTTACCGGAATGCGTTACTGGCACCCGAGGACTCCAGATGTATTGAAAAAGATGAAGGCGGAAGGAGTGACCAGAGTTCTGGGTTTTTCCCTGTATCCGCACTACAGCAAGGCTACAGGAGGCTCTTCGATCAGAGAATTTGAGAGATGCTGCAGAGCGGCAGGTCTCGAATATTCTGTTGTAGAGAGTTTTCCGGATGATCCAGGATATGTTGCATCCCTAGCCGAGACTGTACGGCAGGGGCTGTCTGAATCAGAAAAACTGCTGTCCGGAGCGGCCAGGGAAAGCCGGGGGAACAGCCCGGTTATGGTCTACAGCGCCCACAGCCTCCCCAAGCAGATGATTACAGACGGGGATCCATATGTAGAACATCTCCATCGAACCATTCATGCGCTGGAAGGCCTGACAGGCATAAAGGGAACGCTGTGTTTTCAGAGCAGGAGCGGTCCGGTGGAGTGGCTTGAGCCCGCCACAGACACCTTTCTGCTGGATATGGCGGAAAGAGGCAACCCGGTCATTCTGATCCTGCCCATCAGTTTTGTTTCGGACCATGTGGAAACCCTTTACGAAATAGACATACTGTATAAGGGGATGCTCCGGCAGCACGGGACAAAACTGGTCAGGACACCTTCTCTCAATAATCATCCCGCGTTCATCAAGGCCCTTTCAGATATTGCCCTCAAAGCTGTCGAGGATGCCGGATGGCTAAGATAGTAATTATTGGAGCCGGCATGTCGGGACTCTCCCTGGGCTGGTATCTCAGAAAATACAGGCCTGACCGGGAACTGCTCCTGCTTGAATCTTCAGAGAGGGCAGGAGGCAAGGCATGGACAGTAGAAGAAGACGGCTTCAGATGTGAAAAGGGAGTTAACGGCGTACTGGACAACAAACCATCCACCCTGGGACTGGCTGCGGAACTCGGGCTCAGGCCTCTGAAAAGCTCCGATTCCGCAAGACGCCGTTATATAGTGAAGAATGGATCACTTATTCAGCTCCCTGAATCACCTGCCGCTTTCCTTAACACGAACCTGCTTTCTATCAAGGGACGCCTGAGGGTATTGATGGAAATCCTGGCGCCTGGAGGTGACCCTGCAAGAGATGAATCCCTGGCGGATTTTGCCCGAAGGAGGCTGGGCAGGGAGGCATTTGAATACCTGATAGATCCCATGGCAACCGGCATATTTGCAGGTGATCCGGAAAAGCTGTCCCTCAGAAGCTGTTTCCCGAGGATCCATGAGCTGGAAAGGGATTATGGGAGTCTTATAAAGGCCATGATACTGCTCCAGCGCAAGGCCAGGAAACAGGGCAGATCAGGTCCGGGAGCCGGACCTGGCGGTGTGCTGACCTCGTTTCCCAAAGGCATGAGCGAACTTGCAGATACCGCTGCCGCTGCACTTGCCCCTCATCTCCGCCTGAATTCCCCTGTTGCTTCAATAACCAGGGAAACCGGCTGCTGGCAAGTTCATCTAAAGAGCGGAGAAACTGTGGACTGCAGCCACGTGATACTGGCCTGCCCTGCCGGCCCGGCTTCAGAGATACTGAAAAACAGTGCTCCTAAACTCTCACGTCTGGCCGGGGAAATAACCTATCCGCCTGTTACAGTGGTAAGCCTGGGTATAAAAAAAGGCACAACCGAACATCCACTCGACGGATTCGGATTCCTAGCTCCTGGCAGGGAGAAACATTCCATATTAGGGGTTTTGTGGGATTCCTCCATCTTTCCGAACAGATCCCCTGACGACTACCACCTTGTCAGAGTTCTCGTCGGGGGGGCTAGGACACCCGACCTGGCCAGACTCCAGGACAGATCTGTCCTAGACCTCGTTCTCAGGGAACTGAAAGATCTGATCGGCCTGAAAAATATTCCTGAATTTATAAAGATATTTAGATGGGAAGAGGCAATTCCACAGTATATGGTGGGCCATTCAGCCCTGGAAAACCAGATCCAATCCGGACTGGCAACACATACCGGCCTCTTCATCAGATGCAACTGGATTGGTGGGGTGAGCCTGAACGACTGCATTGCGAATTCACAGGATCTTGCCGAAGAGCTTTCCCGGTAAATCGGTTTGTGTTAGTATGCATCCGTCTTGTCCATAGGATAATTCCAGCGCCGGTACATGTGGGGATGTAGCTCAGTTGGGAGAGCGCCACGTTCGCAACGTGGAGGCCGGGGGTTCGAGTCCCCCCATCTCCACCAGGTTTAACCCGGATCTGCCATCTTCCCTCCATTATCCCGTCTTATGCTTCAGCTCTTGGCACACTTCCTGACTCAAAGTAATTTTATCCGGCATATTTTTAAGAAAACTTCTGAAATCAATATTGCAAGTTCGAAAACATTCCTTATTTTTTTTTTGGTTCTCTGCCCAGGTTCCCGTTGCTGAAGACTGGTTTCCACCTGAGCACAAGGACTATACGACAACGCAGCACGATTTTGTGCCGCAGTAAATGGTTTGGAGGTTAGAAAATGACAAAACAGACGCTGGAATTCAAGACAGAGGTAAAACAGATCCTGGATCTCATGATTCATTCCATATATACTAACAGGGAAATCTTCCTCAGAGAGCTGGTATCAAATGCCTCGGATGCCATAGACAAGCTGAGATTTGAAGCACTCACCCACAGAGATCTCCTTGACGGAAACAGCGACTGGAAAATCAAGATTGAGGCAGACAGGGAAGCCGGCACCATTACTGTCAGTGACAATGGAATCGGTATGAACAAGGAAGACATTGTCAGAGAACTCGGAACCATTGCCCATTCCGGCACCCGGGAATTCCTGAAAGCCATTCAATCCCGGGAGCTGCAGGAGCAGCCTGAACTGATAGGTCAGTTCGGTGTTGGTTTCTATTCATCATTCATGGTGGCGGACCGAGTAACCGTCCTGACCAGAAAGGCCGGAGAACCAGAAGATGCGGGTGTCAAATGGGAATCCACAGGTGACGGCACCTTCTCCATAGAAAACCTTGACAGGAAATCAAGGGGCACCGACATCATCCTTCATCTCAAGGAACAAGAAAGGAAATTTCTGGATGAAGCGGAAATAAGACGCATTATCAAAAAATATTCTGATTTCACAGAACATCCGATAGTCATGGATGTTGAAAAAGAAAGGCCCTCTGTCATTGACAAGGACAAGATGGTGAAAGTCCGTGAGGAAGAGGTCCTGAACTCCAGAAAGGCCGTCTGGCTGAAGGACAAATCCGAACTTTCGGAATCAGATTACAATGAGTTCTACAGACATATCTCCTATGACTTCTCTGACCCGGCCAGGACGATCCATTTCAGGGCGGAAGGCACTTCAGAATTCTCTGCCCTGCTGTATATCCCGGAGACAGCGCCTTTTGACATCTATCACCCGGAATTCAAGATAGGTCCCATGCTCTATGTAAAGAGAGTACAGATAATGGACCACTGCGACCAGTTGATCCCGCCTTATCTCAGATTTGTCAAGGGGGTGGTGGACTCATCAGATCTTCCACTGAATATATCCAGGGAAACACTTCAGAACAATCCCCAGGTGGCGCTCATCAAGAAAAATATCACCAAGAAAATCCTGAGGGCGCTGGAGGACATGAAAAAGCAGGAATATGAAAATTATGTAAAATTTTACGGAGAATTCGGAAAGATTCTCAAGGAAGGCATACACTTTGATCCAGTTCGAAAAGAAGCCCTGGCCGACCTCCTCCTGTTTGAATCGACAGACACCAAGCCCGGTGAATATACTTCTCTTTCACAGTATGCAGACAGAATGAAGGAGGACCAGAAAGAAATATATTACGTTACCGGCCCAAGCCGCACAGAGATAGAGAGATCTCCCTATTTGGAGGCATTCAGGGAAAAAGGCTATGAAGTCCTGATCATGACAGACCAGGTGGATGACCTCATCATGGGTGACCTCCTGGAATACAATGGAAAGAAACTCAAGTCTGTAATAAAGGGAGATATAGACCTGAAGCCTGAAGGGCGCGACCAGGAGACTGCCGGAAAACAGTTCAAGGATCTTCTGGAGTTCATCAGAGAACACCTGAAGGACGAGATCAAGGACGTACGTTTTTCCGGAAGGCTCAAGGAGGCTCCATGCTGTCTTGTGGCCGAAGAAGGGGATATGGATATTCAGATGGAAAAACTTCTCAAATCCATGGGACAGAAAATACCAGAGGCCAGAAGAATACTCGAGATAAATCCCGGCCACAGGATAGTGGACGCTATGGACTCTCTATTCCGCAAGGACCGTCAGGACCCGCTGCTGAGAGAGTACATAGATCTCCTTTACGGACAGGCCCTGCTCATGGAGGGATCAAGTCCCAAGGATCCTGCAGCCTTTTCGAAATCAGTTGCCAGGCTCATGGCCGACAATGCATTGGGTGAAGAGAAAATTCAGCCCGAATCTCGCTAAATCCGGATTACCAGGTGTTGAATCATTGGGGTAACATCTCCTGGATAATGGTTTGAGACCACTAAACACCCTGCAAATTTTAAAAAAATTTATGTGAAATGTCGAAAACATTGGACAGGAGGATAAAAGACATTTATATCAAAAGAAAAGAGCTGGTGACAGGTCCAGAATTTCCTGGATTTGTATCATGCACACTATCTACGCATCGTATCCATGCCCATATTTCTGACTGCAGACAGCCCGGTCGAAATGGACAGGTATGGATTATGCGCAGTTCGTGATGACGAGACCGGCAGAAGCGGGACCCGTCATCATCTGACATCCAAAAACAAAAACGGTGAGAGACGTGCCCTGCGGCCCCTTTAGTCCCCATCTTTTTTTCAGTTTACTGCCATGGATTGACAAGTGAAATACCGCCTCCTTTTATTGCTGTTCTTCATATGCCTCTACCCTTTATTTGCCGGCACAGATGCAGAGGCAGAGTATGGAGCAGGCAGCTCAGGCAACCATACAGCAAAGACCAAAGCTGTTTCTGCAGACCTCAGAACAGATGGCAACAAATTTGATTCCATAGTTGTTACTGGATCGAAGTCGTACGTCCCTTTTGAGTTTCTGGATAATGAAGGAAGACCGGCCGGCATGTTCGTAGACCTATGGAAGCTCTGGTCAGAAAAGACCGGAATCCACATAAATTACAGATGTACAGACTGGAATGATGCCATTGAAATGGTCAAGAACGGGAAGGCGGATGTAATAGGTTCTCTCTATCACAATACCAGCCGTGAGCAGTTTTTCGATTTTTCCATTCCCTATTACATGGCGTCAACCCACATTTTTTATCATAAGAACATCCATGGCATCAATGATTACAGAGATCTTTCCGGTTTCGCGATCGGTGTCGTAAATGGAGATGCAGCAGAAGATTTCCTCCGTTCCCACATTCCGGAAAACACAGAAATCATAACATTCAGAACGTACTCGGACCTGGTGAAAGCCGCAGCGATCGGGCATCTGCGTGTCTTTGCATGTGATGGACCCGTTGCGATCTATTATCTGAAAAAGTTTCACCGGTTTACGGATTTCAAAACAGCCCCTGGGGCTCTCCTGGTAAGCAAATTCAGGGGAGCTGTATCCAAGGGAAATCATAGACTGCTGAAAGTAATCAACCATGGGTTTAAAGAAATTTCTCAAAAGGAAATCACGGCCATTGAAAACAAATGGGTAGGCTCTGCAATTGGGGAATATTTCCCGTGGAACTACATTGCCATACCAGGCGGGATACTGATCATATGCTTTGCCGCTGTATTATTGTGGAATCGACAGCTGAAAAAAAAGGTGCACAAGACCACCGCTGCAATAAAACTGTCGGAAAAACAGTATCGCGAACTGCTGGAAAATGCCAACGAGGGTATTCTGGTAATACGGGACGGCAGAATATGTTTTTTAAATCCAAAGGTACTGGAAATCTCCGGAAGAAAATACCAAGATCTCCTGGGGCATTCTTTTCTAGAACCGGTCCACCCTGAGGACAGACAAAAGGTACAACGATACTACGAAAACCTACTTGAAAACGGCACACCGCCCAAACTCTTTGAATTCCGCACCCAGCCCCCCGCAGGAGAAGAAAGATGTCTTCTCTGCAATGGAGTACGGATAGTCTGGAAAGGACGGCCTGCAGTTCTTTCATTTCTCACTGATATTACATCACTCAAAAAGGCCGAAGAAGAAAACAGAAAGCTGCAGGAACATCTGAACCAGACCCAGAAAATGGAAGCCATAGGATCCTTGGCCGGGGGTATAGCTCATGACTTCTATAATATCCTGACATCCATTCTGGGTTTCTCCGAAGTAGCCATGCTTCATACCCAACCGGGAGACCCCTTGTACAAGAATATCAAGCAGATCAAAACTGCTGCCACCAGGGCCTCCAATCTCACCAAGCAGCTCCTGCTCTTCAGCCGGAAACAGGCAATGCAGTTTTCTCTCCTGCACATCAATGAGGCCATTGAAAATATGCTGTCAATGCTGAAACGGCTTATAGGGCCAAACATTATTGTCCACAAGGACCTGGCCGAGGACCTTCATGTTGTCCACGCTGATGAGGGTAGTATAGACCAGATCATAATGAACCTGATTACGAATGCCAGAGACGCCATGCCTGATGGCGGGACCATAACCATAAATACGTGCAACTGCACCATCGGTCCAGGCCATCCCGACCTGCCCGGCCATGCCTCTCCCGGAGAATATGTCTGTCTGACAGTAAGTGATACCGGCCACGGCTTTTCACAGGAAGTCAGAAACCATATCTTTGAGCCTTTCTTCACCACAAAAGAAGGCGGCAAAGGAACAGGACTTGGACTGGCAGTAGTATACGGAGTGGTCAATCAGCACAGAGGCTGGATCAATGTAGAGAGCACCCCGGGTAAAGGAACGGTTTTTCAGGTATATCTCCCTGCTTCGAAAACAGAGCCTGAAAAAGATGAACAAGCAACTGATGATAGGCCGGATACCCTCAAAGGCAGCGGAAAAAACATCCTCCTGGTTGAAGATGAAGATGGAGTCAGGGAGTTTACCGCCAGCGTATTGCGGGAGTATGGATACAATGTTTATGAAGCCTCAGGCTTCCAGGAAGCAGTTGAGACATTTGAGCGGCAGGATGGGCATTTTGATCTGATCTTCAGTGATGTAGTACTTCCTGACCATGACGGGATCACGCTGGTGGACACACTCCTTTCCAGGACCATCGAGAAGACATCCCCATCCGTGCTCCTTACCAGTGGCTACAGTGATGAAAAATCCCAGTGGAACATCATTCAGGAGAGAAACTTATCTTTTCTTTTCAAACCATACAATATAGAACAGCTCCTTGAGGCAGTCCATACAGCCATAACCGGAGGAAAAAGCACTCCTGACTGCGACGGCCAGCCAGTTAATTAAACGGTTGTGATGAAAAAGAACATTTTTTTGAGGTGTCTCATGGACAGAAACTGACCTAAAATCTTGAGGGAAGCCACCTTGGCACGAGCATAGCCCGGCCGGTCCGCAGGAAATACGCGTCCGTCATCCCGGCCATGAAATCCCTGACAATTTCAGCATGTGTGTGCCTGTTCAGATATTTTTCATCCATTCCATCCAGAAAATCCCTGAATATCATGGACTCCTTTCTCCCGTCAGCAAGGTCTTCGAGAAATTCCTCATACATCAGGCCATAAAGTCTCTTTATTTTTACCGACTCTGTCTTTATTTTCGGATTTTTATAAATATTTTCCATATTGAAGGCCTTGAGTTCAGCCAGTGCATCTGAAATGCGACTGCTGAAACCTATTCTGTCCTGATCAAGGCTGAACTCTATCAGGTCCTCAACCAGCCGGTACACGATTGTCCCGTTGGTGGTACCCAGAACGTTCCTGCAATGGACCGGTATCTGATCCCTTGTTATCAGATTCAGTCTGACGGCATCTTCTATGTCTCTGCCAATATAGGCAATCACATCTGTCATCCTGACAACACATCCTTCCAGTGTCATTGGAACCAGGTTTTCAGAAGGATCCGAGTATTTTTTTTCTATCTCCTGCTGCAGGGTACCAAAATTCTTTCCCCGTTCAGGAGACATATACTGGCAATGTGTTTCTCCGTCATGGCACAATATCCCGTCGAGTACCTGGAGACTGAGATTGCATCCTCTACCTTTTTTCTCCACATTTCTCAGAAAATGGACTCCCTGTATGCTATGTATGAATGGCGGCAGGCCATGGTTCTCACACAGTTCAGACAGATACATTTCACCATCATGGCCAAAAGGCGGATGACCGATGTCATGGCCCAGGGCGATGGCCTCGATCAGGTCCAGGTTCAGCCTGAGAAACCGCCCTATTGTCCTGGCAATTTTTGAAACCAGTTGTACATGAAGCACCCTGTGGGTCAGGTGATCATTGGGGATCAATGAAAATACCTGGGTTTTGTCTACATACCGTGTATAGGCCAGAGAATGGAGAATCCTGTCAGCATCTACTGAAAACCACAGCCTGTGTCCGGTCTCAAGCCGCTCTTCCTGTTTCTCACGCACCGCATCACAGCTCAAAACGGCCAGGGACGACAGGTGCAGTCTCTCCAGTTCATCAAGCCTTTTCCTGATTTCTCTCAGATCCATATCGGCATCAACGCCACCACTCAAGATGGTTCTTTTGCCACACAACTGTTTTGCATGCAAAAAACACGACTCGAAATATCACTACAATATCTGCGGTTATTTTTCTTGTGCGTCCTGTTCAGGAATTAAATACCTGATTCTTAGAAACCCCCACCAACCCGAATAATTATAAAAAAAGCAGGGCACCACACGACACCCTGCTTACTGTGATCATTGACACCCTTAGTTATATCACTAGGTTATTTTACTTCCTCAAAATCAGCATCCACCACATCGTCATCTCCACCCTTGCCGCCGCCACCTGCGGCTCTTCCACCGGGCTGCTGTCCCTCGGCTCCACCGGACGAAGCCTGCTGATACATCATTTCAGCGAGTTTATGGGAGCTCTGCATCAACTCCTCTTGGGCCTTCTTGATAGATTCGACGTCATCCCCCTCAACAGCCTGCTTGAGGGCCTTGATTTTTTCCTCTATCTGATCCTTGGTAGAAGCATCCACCTTGTCTCCGAGTTCCTGCAGGCTCTTTTCAGTAGTATATATAAGGGTGTCAGCCTGGTTACGGGTATCAATCAGATCTCTGCGTTTCCTGTCCTCTTCGGCATGGAGCTCTGCATCCCTCTCCATCTGCTTGATCTCTTCTTCTGTGAGACCGCTGGATGCCTCTATCCTGATACTCTGTTCCTTGCCCGTAGCCAGATCTTTTGCAGATACATTCAGAATACCATTGGCATCCAGATCGAAGGTAACCTCTATCTGCGGGACACCCCGGGGAGCCGGCGGAATTCCGACCAGTTCAAACCTGCCTATAGACTTGTTGCCTGACGCCATTTCCCGCTCACCCTGCAGGACGTGTATCGTCACGGCATTCTGGTTGTCGGCAGCCGTTGTAAAAATCTGGCTTTTCCTGGTTGGTATCGTTGTATTCTTTTCTATGAGAGGGGTGCACACACCGCCGAGAGTCTCAATGCCAAGGGTGAGCGGAGTCACATCCAGAAGCAGTACGTCTTTAACTTCGCCCTTGAGAACAGCTCCCTGAATGGCTGCCCCGATGGCAACAACCTCGTCGGGATTAACTCCTTTATGGGGGTCTTTGCCGAAGATATCCTTGACTTTTTCCTGTACTTTGGGCATCCGGGTCATTCCACCTACCAGGATGACTTCATCAATATCAGCAGGAGTGAGGCCGGCATCCTTAAGAGCCATCTGACACGGCCCCTCTGCCCTGTTGATGAGATCCTCCACCATTCCCTCCAGTTTTGCCCTGGTCAGTTTAATAACCAAGTGCTTGGGGCCGCTTGCATCGGCTGTAATAAACGGCAGGTTGATCTCTGTCTCAGGGGTAGTTGAGAGTTCGCATTTGGCCTTCTCCGCCGCCTCTTTAAGTCTCTGAAGGGCCATGCGGTCCTGCCTGAGGTCTATTCCATTTTCCTTCTGAAACTCATCTGCCAGCCAGTCGACTATTCTGAGGTCAAAGTCCTCTCCACCAAGAAACGTGTCACCATTGGTGGACTTTACCTCAAAAACCCCTTCTCCTATTTCCAGAATAGATACGTCAAAGGTCCCGCCTCCCAGATCAAATACGGCGATCTTCTCTTCAGATTTCTTGTCCAGTCCATAAGCAAGGGACGCGGCAGTGGGCTCATTTATGATCCTCAGAACATCAAGACCAGCTATACGGCCCGCATCCTTGGTAGCCTGACGCTGGCTGTCATTGAAATAGGCCGGCACCGTGATTACCGCCTCAGTGACATTTTCTCCCAGATAATCCTCAGCGGTCTGCTTCATCTTGGTCAGAATCATAGCGGACATCTCAGCAGAGCTGTATTTCTTTCCGCCTATCTCTACATAAGCCTCACCGTTCGGCCCTTCAACTATCTTGAACGGGCAGATATCCTTGGATTTCTGCACCTCCGGATCTGTAAACTTTCGTCCTATGAGTCTTTTTACCGCAAATACTGTATTTTCAGGATTTGTGACAGCCTGCCGCTTCGCCAGCATCCCCACCAGTCTTTCACCTTTATCTGTAAAAGCAACCACCGAGGGTGTAGTTCGTC
>DTYO01000213.1 GCA_012961845.1 Thermodesulfobacteriaceae bacterium | reverse complement strand
TTATCGAGGGCGACGGAATAGGACCGGATATCTGGAATGCAACCAGATGTGTGCTGGATGCGGCGGTTGAAAAGGCATACGGAGGCCGCAGGGAGATCGTATGGAAAGAGATCCTTGCCGGTGAGAAAGCCCATGAACAGACAGGAAACTGGCTGCCTTCCGAGACCTTGGATGCCATCCGGGAATATGTCGTTGCAATAAAAGGTCCCCTGACCACCCCTGTCGGTGAGGGAATCAGGAGCCTGAATGTCACCCTCAGGCAGGAACTTGATCTCTATGCATGTGTGAGGCCTGTTAGATATTTCAAGGGAGTACCAAGCCCTGTAAAAAGGCCGGAAGATGTGGATATGGTCATTTTCCGTGAGAATACTGAAGATGTGTATGCGGGGATAGAGTGGCCGGAAGGAAGCGAAGAAGCAAGGAAGGTCATTGGGTTCCTGACAGAAGAGATGGGCAAGAATATCCGGCCTGATTCCGGCATCGGTATAAAGCCGATCAGCCGTTTCGGTACTTTCAGGCTGGTCAGAAAGGCCATCAATCATGCTGTAGATACAGGTAAAACCAGCGTCACCCTCGTCCACAAGGGCAACATAATGAAATTTACCGAGGGGGCTTTCAGAAACTGGGGCTATGAACTTGCCTGCTCGGAGTTTTCGGACGTAACCATTTCAGAACAGGATCTGTGGGATAAATATGGCGGTAAGAGGCCTGAAGGCAGAATAGTGATAAAAGACCGGATTGCCGATGCAATGTTCCAGCAGATCCTCCTGAGACCGAAGGAATACAGCGTACTGGCAATGCCCAATCTCAACGGTGACTATATGTCCGATGCCCTGGCTGCACAGGTGGGAGGGCTTGGTATGGCGCCCGGCGCCAATATAGGTGACGGCTACGCCCTGTTCGAGGCCACCCACGGTACGGCACCAAAATATACCGGGCTTGACAAGGTCAACCCCGGATCGCTCATACTTTCCGGCGCCATGATGCTGGAATACCTTGGGTGGACCGAGGCCATGACCATGGTTCACAGGGCAGTCGAGACCGCCATCGGCAACAAAACGGTAACCTATGACTTGGCCAGGCAGATCCAGGGGGCCACCAAGGTGAAATGTTCAGAATTTGCCTCATGTATCGTTGATGCAATGTAGCGGTTATTCGCAAACCATCACTGGATAGATAACCAGCCACCGGCACAATATGTTGCTTTGACTGCCTGTTTGAGAGATTGGGGTGTTGGACAATATTCTTCTGGTGCTGAGGGACCTTCTGTTTCCTCCCAGGTGCGCCGTATGCGGGAAAGGGATCGGTATCCCGTCCAAAGGGTTCCTTTGTACAGATTGTAACGGTACTCTTGCCGTTATAGAATCTCCCATGTGTACTGTCTGCGGCCAGCCTTTTAAAGGACCTGAGGGAAGTGACCATGTCTGCGGCCAGTGTCTGGTTCATCCGCCTCCCTTTGACAAGGCCCGATCTATGTTCTATTACCGGGATGCGGCCAGAACTCTTATTCATCTCATAAAATTCAGGGGGGACGGTTACGCACTTAAGGCCCTGGCCGCCGAGAGCAGGAAACACCTCTCCGAAATGCTTGTCGGGATCGGCATGGTGGTACCTGTTCCTCTTTATCCGGTGCGCCTCAGGACCAGAGGATTCAATCAGTGTCTGCGTCTTGCAGAGGCTGTTTTTCCGGAGTCCACTATATTGACGAATCTCCTGATCAGGAAACATGACACCCTCCCACAGACAGGGCTGTCATTAAAGGAGAGGCAAAAGAATGTGTCAGGGGCCTTTGAAAGCTCGGGGGTACCGGAGGATGTAGAGAACATACTGCTTCTGGATGATGTCTATACCACCGGTTCCACAGTAAAGGCCTGTTCCCGGGTGTTGAAGAAGGCGGGCATCAAGAGGGTGCAGGTTCTTACTTTTGCCAGGACCGTTCCGGGAACTGATCTGGCAGGGTGATACACAGCCGGACAGGTATGAGACTGCAGGATACCGCATCTAATGCGTTGTCCGGTATTTTGATTACCGGGAGTACGTCTTCGTGCCTGTGTCTTGTATATGTAGCGCCTCGTAATCTGATAATTTTTGACGAATTGCCTAGTATCAGTCTCGAATGCCCGGTTCGCCTGCGATTTACTCAAAAAAACCCACCGCACGGTGCGGTGGGCGAAGGAGAGAGGTAGGGAAGAAAAAAGAGGAGGATCTTTATTCTTATTTTATATATCGACAGCCTTCAGGAAATACTTAAGGATTTCTTGAA
Organism: Thermodesulfobacteriaceae bacterium; assembly: GCA_012961845.1. Taxonomy (GTDB): domain Bacteria; phylum Desulfobacterota; class Dissulfuribacteria; order Dissulfuribacterales; family UBA3076; genus DTYO01. The sequence goes on along the minus strand of DTYO01000213.1, from coordinate 6,794 downwards.
AAAAACGAGGCCATCTGGTCAAGCAGCTTTTTTTTCATGGTGTTCAGTTCTCGGTTTGTGACCACAGCGCCTTTTGTCCCGCCGCCCAGGGCGATTTCCGAGAGATAAACCGTACCATCATCCAGAATGTGAAGGTCTATGTGGGCATAGGGAAATTGTCCCCTTCTCATGATTTCAGTGCATAGTTTCTTCTGGAAATTATTCAGGACGAATGGTCTGCTGTATCCGCCTGACGAGAGATTTTTTCTGAAACTGGTTCTGTTTTCCCTTGTATATGCCTCGACGTAGTCGCCCGCCAGTATAACCCTGACGTCTGTGAAGTTTTCGATGTAAGGCTGCATGACAAACGGGTAGGATACGGTGTCATCCTGAAAGGCCAGGAGATTGTACATGGCTTCCGCATCTTCCCATTTACGTATTCCGTGCCCGCAGTTCAGCCGGTCTTCCTTGGTGACCACTGGCCCTATACTGTATTTTCCATAATAGCTGATGGCATTCAGTATATCTGATCTCCTGCTGATGACTCTGGTGTGAGGAAGCATCCATGTTTTGAATACAGCGGCCTGTGCGGCTTTGGACCTGGTCAGGACCTGGGACAGGAGGGAAGGGAGACACCGGACCCCCCGCTCGAGGAGATCCACCATCAGGTTTTCGGTCAAAGGTCCTGCTGACAGATGGCCTATGAAAAGGTCTCCAGGGCCAAGTTTGTCATAATGCTCCAGCAGTTCGCGGTTGGTCTTGATTATCATGGCAGTGGTGCGGAAGAAGGTCAATATTCAGATGCAGATTGTTGCGGACCGAATCGTATCTGCATGGGATAATATGTCTGTCTGTACCTGTTCACAGTATGCTGCATATGCAGTGCCATGTCAGCAGATACATCAGAATTCCACCGGAAGTCGCTGAACCTGCTCTCTGGTGAATACAGGTCCGTCTTTGCAGACATAGACAGGGCCCACATTGCAGTGGCCGCAGACTCCCAGGCCGCATTTCATGCGGTTTTCAAGTGAAAGATATACCTGGTCGTCGGTCCAGCCTATTTTTTCCAGAGGAGGCATGGTGAATTTGATCATGATGGGAGGGCCGCATATCAATGCCGCTGCATTTTCAGGGGAGGGGGCCACTTCCCCGGCTATGGTGGGAACAAAACCAACGAGTCCGTCCCATCCGGGCGCTTCACTGTCTATTGTCACATGTACTTCGAGGTCGTTTCTGCCTGCCCACTCCTTGAGTTCGTCGCGGTAGAGAAGCATGCCAGGAGTCCTGGCTCCATAGATGACGGTAATTTTTCCGTAATTGTCCCTGTTGGCCAGCATGTAGACAAGTGTTGCCCTCAACGTGGTGAAGGCAAAACCCCCGGCTATGATGACTATGTTTTTTCCCTTCAGATCGCTGTCAACCGGAAATCCGTTCCCAAGCGGTCCCCGCACGCCTATCCTGGAACCGGTCTCCATCTGGTGAAGAGCCTTGGTTACCACTCCAGCCCTGTTGACAGTAAAGAGAATGCGGCCTTTTTCTGTGGGTGACGAGGCAATGCCTATGGGGATTTCCCCCCTGCCGGCAAGAGAAAGCATTGCAAACTGGCCGGGTACATGATTCCACTTGGAAATGTCTTTCTGGTTTTCCAGCACTATCCGGAATGTCTTGAGATTGCCGTCTTCTGTCTCTACCAGAATGTCATCTATCCTGGCGGGAAACGGGGTGTACGAATTAACCATCTGATTGTTGGGGTTGTCTGCTGTCTGCTTTGTCATGGCTCGTAAGATAAGGTGCAATAATGTTGTCAAATGGCCAGGAGATCCGTGTAGACCTCGCGGATATCAATGTTGACAGGGCATTCCCGTATGCAGCGCCCGCAGCCTACGCAGGATATCGGACCGAATCGTTCGGGGAAATACTTCAGCTTGTGCATGAAACGGTTTCTCACCCGCTGGAGTTTGAGTCCCCTCGGATTGTGACCGGACGCGTGCAGGGTGAACAGGGGAAACATGCATGAATCCCAGTACCTGATCCTGCGGCCCCTGTCCCTGATCACTTCATCCTGAATGTCGAAACAGTAACAGGTGGGACAGAGAAATGTGCAGGCGCCGCAGTTCAGACACGGTTCAGCGATCTCCTGCCAAAACGGAGCCTGGTACAGGGCCATGAGATCCTTTTCTCTGAGAATCGGGGCGGGGTCGTCTGCAGAAGAGACGGGTGAACCGGAATTTTTTCTGCTCTGTTCCAGCCTTGATAACGCGTCTCCTCCGGCATCGGTACCAGTCCTGCCGGCTTCGGCAAGCAACTCGCCCTTTTGAGTCAGTATCTCAGCCAGGAATGTGTTGTCCATGCGGGTTATGGCAATGTCAAGGCCTTCAGTGCCTGTGGGCAATCCCCCTGTCCGGGTGCAGAAGCACGTTGAACATTGTGTTTCGCAGGTAAAACCCACCAGAGCTGTATTCCGAAGTCTGTTGCTGTAATACGGATCTTTTGCATAGGGAAGTGCGTTCAGCGAAACACTTCTGGCATCACACGGACGGACTCCTGCTATGATGGTGAGCTGTTCCGCGGTTTTCGGCGCTTTGAGGATGAAAGCTGATGGATCGGCTGGATCCGCAGAAAATTCTTCTAGTGTTTCCGGCTGAGGAAACAGGAACGTTTTAATGGAACTCTTGGGAACTCCGGGCAGCAGTTCCGGCATTCGGCCCTGCTCCAGCCTGGCCCAGTCATAAAAAGACCCGAAACCTGACTGAACCGGGGCGTATACCGGGCTGGATTTCATCCATTCCGCCAGCCACTTGTCAAGATCCGATTTTTCAAGTTTTAGTATCTTCACTGTTTCTTCCTTCAACAATATCCTGGACCCGATGAGCGGGCCCTGGAAAAAGGGTCTGGTTAACCCTTGATAATAAACTGTTGCGGATCATTCATGGTGTACGTTGCCAGGGGGAGGGGAGCTTCCAGGTCGAGCCCGGCTTCCGAGCCGTACATCTCCAGCACATCCTTTTCAAGCTTTTTGGTCAGTATCCTGAGCCTTATCCCCATGGGGCAGACACTTTCGCACGCACCGCAGTCGGTGCACCTTCCTGCACAGTGGTATGCCCTAAGTATGTGAAAGATGGATGTGTCCACCGGATCTGTGCTTTTCCCCACCCACTGAGGCCTGGAGTCATCCACAAAACACGTTGGACAATAGCAAAGTGGGCATGCATTGCGACATGCATAACACCGGATGCATTTTGAAATTTCGTTCTGAAACCACTGCCAGCGCTGTGCCGCAGACATGGCTTCTATTTTATCTACCTGTACGTATCTGTCCTCTATATGTCTTTCACCGGCAGAATCGCCGATCTGGTAATCAAAAATGACCGGATCGGGGTGTGTACATGTCCGGCAGTTGTCACGTATAACGTCCCACCTGTGAATCTCCGTTTTTTCTCCATCGCAGTGAACGGTGAGTGAATGTTCTCCTTCTTCAATGGCGGTTATGTCTCTCCCGCCCACCATGGCCTGGACTTTTTTGTTTGACACCATGCCGCGGCTTCCTATTCCAAGTATGACCAGCCTGTCCCTGGAAACCTGGTTTTCCTTCATCTGGACTACCATATTCCGGGACCAGCATCCTGTGGCCACTACTCCCACCCTGGGCAGAGGTCCTTCAGGAGGCGGGTCCTTAGGTCCCCTGGACGGCTCGACAGATTTCAGGACTTCCGGCAGAAAACCTGCAGGATTGATCACACAGAAACTGTTCCACACCAGCTTTTCCGCCTGTTCCGGTGTCCTGGCTATGAAAGGACGGGTGGCCATGGGAATGCTTCCCTCCGCAAAGCCAAGAAAGGCTTTCACTTCTCCAGAAGCAAGGAGTTCTCCAGCCCTGGCCCGTATCTCCAGGGTTATCGTACTGTTTGTATCAGACATATCGCATAGAATCCTTTTCAATCAATCTTCTTGACAAGACGGGTAGCCGGTCCCAAGGCCCGCACTGTTTCAGTCACTTCGGATACGAGTCCGGCAAACTGTTCACCTTCCGAGGCGGAAACCCACGAGAAATTAACCCTCCCTGGTTCTATTCCGACAAATTCGAGAAAATTTTTCAGGAGCGCAAAGCGTCTTCTTGCATAATAATTGCCGCTGATATAGTGGCAGTCTCCAGGATGGCATCCGGACACAAGTACACCATCGGCACCTGATTTCAGGGCGTCCAGTATGAGATTGGCGCTGATCCTGCCAGAGCAGGGCACCTTGACTATCCGAATGTTTGGCGGATACTGAAACCTGCTGACACCGGCCAGGTCAGCTCCGGCATAACTGCACCACGTGCAGAGAAAGGCGATTATCTTCGGGTCCCATTTAGTTTCGTTCATTGCTGATGGTTCGTTGTTCATGATAGATAGCTCTTCATATATTTTTCATATACCTGAATTCCGCAAGACCTCCTGTGTGGTTACATCAGCCTGCCCAGCGCCGCTTCAACTGCCGCCATGATCTGTTCATTGCCAATGTTCCTCAGGGTGACTGCATCGGAACGGCACCCTGCAACACATGCGCCGCAACCCTTGCATGATCCGGTATCCACCCTTGCTATTCCGGTCTCAGGAACCAGAGAGATGGCATGGTAGGGACAGACTTGGCTGCACAGACCGCATCCGGTGCACTTTCTTTCGTCTACAGCGGCGGTTATACTTTCTGCAGGGATGGCGTCCTGGGCAAGGACGACGGCTGCCCTGGCCGCAGCGGCCTTTGCCTGGGCAATGGATTCCTCAATGGGCTTGGGATAGTGACACAAGCCTGCCAGATAGACTCCATCTGTGGCAAAATCCACCGGTTTGAGCTTCATGTGGGCCTCAAGGAGAAAGCCGTCCGCATTGATCGCACATTTGAAGAATTTTGAAAGGCTACCTGCGTCGTTTCTCGGAACTACGGCTGTTGCCAGCACCATGAGGTCAGGATGCAGTCTGATCCTTCTCCCCAGTACCATGTCGATGGTTTCGACTACGATATTGCCGTTTTCCTGCTCAATGTCCGGGAGGTTCTCCAGATCGTACCTGACAAAGACGATGCCCCGGCCCCTGGCTTCCTGGTAGATCCGTTCCCTCTGCCCATAGGTCCTGATGTCCCTGTAAAGCATGAAGATATCCATTTCCGGATTGATTTCTTTCAGCTTGAGGGCCGAGTCAATTGCGTGGGTACAGCAGACGCGGCTGCAGTATGGGCGCTCCGGTATGCGGGATCCGACACAGTGAATGAAGACCGCCTGTGACCTGTCCTTCAGGCTTTCCGGGTCATCGCTGATGATCCGGTCGATGTCGAAAAGGGTGTGGCAGTCAGGATGTTCGCCATAGAGATGGTTGATTCCGCCTGCCCGGCGTTCCCCGCTGCTTCCGGGCACGAACGGTTTCCCGCCTACTGCCAGAATGGCGGTTCCGCAGTCGATTTCGCTTCCATCCGACAGAGTGCACCTGAACTGCCCCACGGAGCCGGCCACATCTGAAACTGTTACTCCCAGCTTCAGGTCGATACCAGGGTGATTTCGGACCTGCCGGGAGAGCTCGGCTAGAAAGGGCTGGATTTCCCGGCCGTTCCATGTGTTGAATAGTTTCCTTGCGTTGCCCCCGACATCATGCCCTCTTTCCAGCAGAGTTACTGGAAAACCCTGGTCAGCAAGAGAGACCGCAGCCGTCATTCCGGCTGTGCCCGCCCCGACTACCAGCGCAGACTTGGTCACCGGGACATAGTTGTAGGGCAGGGGATTGTCTCCCCTCACCTTGCTGACAGCCATGCGCACTAGATCCTTGGCCTTTTCGGTAGCTGCTTCTGGATTGTCCCTGTGCACCCATGAATCCTGGTCGCGGATATTGGCCATTTCAAACAGAAATTTGTTGATGCCTGCTTCCCTCAGAGTCTCCTGGAAAAGGGGTTCGTGGGTTCTTGGGGTACAGGAGGCCACCACGACGCGGTTCAGGCCTTTTTCCCTGATGGTCTGCGCCATCTGGTCAATGGTGTCCTGGGAACAAGTGAAGAGATTGTCCTGTGCCAGTACTACTCCGGGCAGGCTTCCGGCATATTCGGTTACAGCCGGTACATCCACAACGCTTCCTATGTTGATGCCGCACGAACACACGAATACTCCTATCCTGGGTGGTTCGGCGTAAACATTCTTTTCAGGCGGAAATTCATGTTTCCTAGTCTGGCTCCAGCGGGCTTCGGAAAGCTGTTTTTCAGCCTCAAGCGCCGCAGCACTGGCTTCCATCACCGACTGCGGGATGTCCTTGGGTTCCGCTGCAGCGCCGCAGACAAACACTCCGGGTCTGCTTGTGGTCACCGGTTCGAAAACATCGGTTGCAACAAACCTGTCTTCATCCAGGGATATATCCAGCTTTGAGAGGAGTTCCACGGCTTTAGGATCCATTTCAAGCCCCACGGAAAGGACTACCATGTCGAAATGTTCCCGGTGAATTTCACCCTGTTCGTCCACGTATCTGACAACAAGACGGCTGCCGTCCTGTGCGGGAAGAACGCTATGAACCCTTGCCCTGTGAAAATTGACACCCTCTTCCCGAGCCCTGTCGTAGTACAGTTCGAACTCTTTTCCATGGGTCCTCATGTCCATGAAGAAAATGCTTGCATCCAGATCACCGCTGGCATGTTCTTTTGCTATCACAGCCTGTTTTACAGCGTACATACAGCATACGGATGAGCAGTAGGCATGGCATGCCCGGCTGATGTCTCTCGACCCCACGCACTGGAGCCATGCGATCCTCTCCGGTTCTTTCTGATCCGAGGGCCTTACCATGTGGCCCATGCACGGACCGGAC
>DTYO01000212.1 GCA_012961845.1 Thermodesulfobacteriaceae bacterium | reverse complement strand
CCTGACAATGCAGCAGATTTAGTGAATTTGTGCGCTCCCTTGCCGCTTCAGATGCCGAACACTTTTTCGTTGAATTCGTCGCACCTTTCTGGTGTACTTTTCAAGTTGCTATATTTCATATAACCCGCTGTAATTTACAGTTAATCAGCATTTGTTTGGCTTTTGAAGTGAATAATCCTGGAGTATTTCCGGGACATGATCCTATTTTTTAAGGATGGCTGATGCCTGATTTATACTCTTTCTGCCATGGTCCACGACTGTGTCAGCAACTTCGTGGAGTGATTGATTCCTGTGACGGCATTGACAGAGTTTTATCAACATGGGGAGATTGGCTCCTGTGATTACCTCAATTTTATTGTCTTCCAGGAGAGCAAGGGTCATGTTGGCAGGGGTACCTCCAAACATATCAGTCAACACCAGTACTCCTTCTCCGGTGTTGACTTCCTTGACGGCATTGCGGATATCCTTCTGGAGTTCATCTATGTTGCGCGAGGGATCTATGGAGAGCGCCGTTACCTGTTCAGCCTTTCCAACGATAAATACAGTAGCCTGCAAAAGCTCTCTTGCAAGGTTTCCGTGAGCGGCGATTACCACACCTACCATAGGTTATTCCTCCATTGCCAGATCTCTATGGATGACGATAATGTCCTCTTCTGCTTTTGTAAACAACTGATGAAGGTGCTCAACGATTGCCACACTCCTGTGTCTGCCACCGGTGCAGCCTACAGCGATAACAAGATATGATTTGCCTTCTTCCCTGAATCTGGGAATAAGGTAAGCCAGCAGTGCCTCCAGCTTTTCCAGAAAATGTACGGTTTCTTCCTTGTCCAGCACGTAGTCTCTGACTTCCCTGTCACAGCCGCTTCTTGGGCGTAATTCAGGTTCAAAATATGGGTTTGGAAGAAATCTCACATCCAGCACCAGATTGGCCTCTGGAGGAATGCCGTATTTGAATCCAAAGGATATCAGCTGAATTGCCAGGCTGCGGGATCTGGCGCCGGGAGCATAAAATTTCTGAACATATTGTCTCAGCTGATGTACATTCAGATCGGAAGTGTCCATCAGGCGGTCTGCAATCCCCCTCAGTTCTCTGGTCTGTTCTCTTTCCAGTCGGATCCCTTCCAGGACATTCTTGGGATCCAGGGGATGATGGCGACGTGTCTGGTTGAAACGGCGTAACAGTACCTGGTCACCGGCATCAAGAAACAGGATCTCTGGGTTGATTCCGTCTTTTCTGATGCGCCTGAAGTACTGTGAGAAATTTTTTAAAAAATTCTCTTCCCGCATGTCCATGCCCAGGACAATACGACCAGGCATGGATGTCGAGTTTTCAGCCAGGGCTATCAGGTCGGGCAGAAGTGCTATGGGCAGGTTGTCAATACAGTAATAGCCTATATCTTCCAAGGCCTTCAACACCGTACTCTTGCCCGATCCGGCCATTCCGGTGATGATCAATAACTTGACGTTTCCTCCTGATCTAGAGTGTGACATCCACTTCCCGGATTACTTTTTCTATGGCTGCCTCGTCAGCCGCTTCCATCAGCCTGTTATAGACCTCTTCCATCTTTACCAGCCTGGATATCCTGGCAAGCATTTTCAGATATACAGGAGCGGCCGAATCAGGTGCAAGCACAAGAAACAACAGGTGGACTGGAAGGTTGTCGGCCGAGTCGAAATTCACGCCGCCAATGCTCCTGGCAATGACGATCAAGAGTTTGTCCAGATCCAGAAGCTTTCCGTGCGGTATGGCAACTCCTCCCCCTATGCCGGTGCTGCCGAGAGATTCGCGTTCCTTCAGCACTGCAAGGACCTTATCTCTTTCCAGACTGGGTTTTACCGCTGAAACTCTCCCTGCCAGACTGGCCAGCATCTCATCTTTTGATGTTGCGTCCATATCAGGAATTATACATTCCTGACATAGACAGTCTGCTATTCTCACGGTAATTATGGCTCAACTAGACCAAGAGTGCCATCCTGGCGCCAGTACACGACATTGACCACATTGGTGTCTGCGTTGGTGAACATCATGAAATCCCTGTCGAGAACCTGCAACTGAGCTACAGCCTCTTCTACCGACATGGGCTTGGCATGGATTTTCTCGGGGTGGATCACACGGAACACGTCTTCACCTTCAAAGGCCGATACAGATTCCTCGGGCATGGGTTCGAGCTGAGGGCCGGCTCCCCTTTTGCTCCGCATTTTTTCCCTGTTTTTTTTGAGTTGTTTGAATATCTTGTCTGATACCAGGTCAATGGCCGCCCTCATTTCGTTCTGCTCTTCTTTGGCGGCGGCCCGAATCCCGTCACCAGATATGACGACCTCTGCGGTCTGCCTGAATTTTTCCACCGACAATACGACGTTTACGTCCATTGGACCATCAGCATATTTCTTTAGTTTGCTGAACCGCTGCTCTGCATATTCGCGCAGTTCGTCCGAAGATTCCAGTCGCCGAAAGGTCACATTGATGTGCATAGATTACCTCCCTCTGATAATAGCCTCACGTATTAATATTGTTGTTGATGTCAGCCTCAAATGAAAAGCGTACCCGGAGCAGTCCTTCCAGGCAACGGACCGAGTGTCTGGATTCCATGGCGCCATGGGGCGTGATTCACGTATCTTTCTGTCATAAACACTGCGTACGGGTCTTCTGCAGGCCTGCGATTTCTGAATATATTCTATAGATGTTTACTGCCCTCAGTACAATGGTGTTCCTACTGTGGTTCACTCTGTGGTGACTGGCTGATGGTTGTATGCACGAAAGCCGTGGTACGGCGCCAGATCGGCAGGAGGGCTCGACAGGGCTGGCTGGACACGAAGTAGCAACAGCCTGTGTATTTTCACAAATAGTGTTTTCGACCTGGAGGTCGGGCGAAAATCCCGATTTCTGGACAGGCATCTGCCAGCCCTGGGGTGACAGGATTGTATGAATTAACAACAATATATGTTTCAGCGGTCTCTTCAAATTTTTGGCCGTTTGCGTCGACTTGACGGCAGAATTCCCATAAGATTTCTATACTTGGCCACCGTGCGTCTGGCAATGCGGATATTGTCTTTGGCCAGTATTTCTACCACCTGCTTGTCGCTGTAGGGCCTGTGTACATTTTCTGTCTGAATGAGATGGCGTATCTTTTCCTTGACACTGTGGGTAGCTACATCGGACGCGCCGTCTCGCCTCAGCCCGGCATTGAAAAAGAATTTAAGTTCAAAGATTCCCCTGGGAGTGTGTACATACTTGTTGGTTGTCACCCTGCTGATAGTCGATTCATGCATATCCACATCTTCTGCCACATCCCTCAAAACCAGAGGTTTCAGGTAGGAAACTCCCTTGTCGAAGAATTCTCTCTGGAATTTGACAATGCTCTGCGTGACTTTGAATATGGTTTTCTGGCGCTGGTGGATACTTCTCATGAGCCACAGGGCGGACTTGATCTTGTCCTGGATAAACTCTTTGGCATCAGTCGATGCCAGTCCATTTCTGATGGAATCGCGGTAAAATCTGCTTACCGTGAGTCTGGGCAGGCCTTCATCGTTCAGGGTGACGACATATTCATCATCCACCTTGTAGACATAAATATCAGGAATTATGTACTGAACCTGATCTGCATTCAGCGACTGGCCGGGTCTCGGGTCAAGTTCGGTAATAATTTCGATGGCATGGGCTATCTCTTCCATGGAATGTCCGGTTGCCTTGGCCATTGCCTGATAGTTGTGTCTCTCTATCTCGGGCATATGGTCGTTCACCAAGATCTTCACAAGCGGATCTTCAATTTCTAGGTGCTCGATCTGAATCAACAGACATTCCCTTAGATCTCTTGAGGCTACTCCTACAGGATCAAAAAACTGAATGGTTTTGAGGACTTCGTCAACTTCCTGTACGGAACATCCCACTTCTTCTGCAATCTCTTCCACTTCTGTTTTAAGGTAACCGCTCTGGTCAAGGTTTCCTATGATCAGGCAGCCTATATGTCTTTCCCGGTCTGTAAGACGTGACATCTGCAGCTGCCATGTCAGATGATCGGACAGGTCTGTGGAATGGGTGAGCACATTGTCAAAATTGGCCTCCTCCTTATGTTCGAACGAATACGAAGGCAGTACTGATCTGTTGTCGTCTTCCCATACCTGCTTCCAGTCGATTTCTTCAACCGCCTTGTCTTCCCAGGGTGTCTTTTCATCGTCGGAAGAGGCAAGAGACGGCTGCGTCTCATTATCAGCAGTGCTGTTTTCTTTCCTGTCAGCTTCGCCATAACCGCATTCTTCCGGGGCCGGAAACTCTTCACCTGTACTTTCTTCCAGTACGGGATTTGTTTCCATTTCCTGGTTGATCGTGTCGATCAGCTCTATCCTTGAAAGCTGGAGAAGTTTGATGGCCTGCTGCAGCTGGGGAGTCATCACAAGCTGCTGGGTGAGTTTAAGGTTTTGACGGAGTTCTAGTGCCATATAATGTTACAGACGGAAATCTTCTCCTAAATAAATTTTTCGGGCGATATCGCTCGAGGCGATATGGTCCGGATTGCCCTGCTCAATAACTACTCCTGAATTCACAATATAGGCGTGGTCACATACAGTCAAGATCTCACGGACATTGTGGTCAGAGATAAAGACTCCGATTCCCCTGTCCCTGAGACGGCGGATAATCTGCTGAAGATCAGAGATGGCAAGGGGGTCCACACCAGCAAAGGGCTCATCAAGCAGTATGAATTCCGGGTCGGTGGCGAGGCTGCGCAGGACTTCCACTCTTCTCTGCTGTCCTCCTGAGAGGCTGCTGGCCTGCTGGTCAGCTATTCCTGCCAGATCCATTTCATCCAGCAGCTCCCGCATCCTGTCTTCCAGATCATTTCCTGAGAATCCTTTCAGCTCCAGTACCAGCCGGATATTGTCTGCAACAGACAGCCTCCTGAAGACGGATGTCTCCTGAGGGAGGTATGTTATTCCTTTTCTGGCTCTCTTGTGCAAGGGCAGACGCGTGATGTCTTCATTGTTCAGATATACCACACCTTCATCTGCTGGAATCAACCCGGCAATCATATAAAAAGTGGTGGTTTTACCGGCCCCATTAGGGCCCAAAAGCCCTACGATACTCTGATCTGACAATTCGATGGAAACTTTATCCACCACCGGTTTCCCATGGTAGCGCTTTACAAGTTTTTCCGCTTTCAGCAGGGCCAAATCCAGTTGCAACCTCTCACTCCGACGGATAGATTACCGCTTCGACCTTTGAGTTCGCACTGCCTTCGACCACCGTCCTGTCTTCATTGATAAAGAAGGATATCCGGTCTCCCCGGATCCGGTTGGACCCTTCCCAGACCTGTGCCGAACCAATCAGTGTTATTTTTTCAGCGGGTTTGTTGTAAACAGCTTTTTCGCCTGTACCTGTCCGTTTCCCCTGGTTGATCTTTACATGGCCGGTGGCGATTATTTCTCGGATCTTTCTGCCTGATTGCAGATCCCCTTGATCAGCAGAGATTTTTTTTTCATAAAACACCTCAAGCCTGTCAGAATATATTACCAGATCTCCCTTGGTGGCTACAACATCTCCGGAAAATATCACCTTGCCAGATCTGCTTTCAGCTTCCAGGCGGTTGCTCTTGATCCGGATACTTTCGCCGGTGCTGCCATTCGGTCCGGTTTCTGATGCACCGGCGGACGAAAGACAGAGCAGACCTGTAACCAGCAGGCAAAAGATCCAGACCGGCAGTACTCTGAATGTGTCTGGCATGATCCCTGATTTAATCAAACGATTATAGTTCATGTCTGTCCTCGCGGAGCCTGAACGGCCCTTTTTCAGAAAGCAGGGTCTCCTGTTTCGATACAGTAAGTTTACCAACTCGCAGATCGTACTCAAGCCCCTGTCCACGGATTTCCATCCCGTCCGACACAATTATGACCTCATCGTCAGTCCTGACAAGGCCGGTGTCATTTTCCATAACCAGACTGGATGTCCTGAGAGTCGTATTATGCCCCATCAATACACGGACATCGTCTCTCAGGAACATTTCGGAATCATTGATTCTGTAAATACCGGTTTCTGCACTTACAGTCATATGATCGTCACGAGCCAGTGAAAAGTTTATCGCTACTGTTTCAAGCTCCATCACGTTTTCGTCTTCATACATCCTGCCGGTCCTGGCCCTGAGTGTCCATTCGGTTACAGCCCCGCTTTTTCGTGTGTGAGTGATGTCTTCGAACACAAAATCGGCCTTGAAATCGGTAAAATCGGCTCTCCAAGGATTCTTTTCGGGTGAACCGTCATTTATCCACGGTTTCCAGATGGCGGCGGCTGTTAAAAGTATCGGGAGCAGCCATACATAATGTCGCTGAAGATGTATTCGGGATATCATGAAATGAATGCTGGAATCCGGGCAGTCAGCATCTGTGGAAATCACGAGAGAAACTGACCGAGGAGTTCGTCCCATCTGTTCCTGGCCTTGAGGATCAGTTCACATGCCTCTCTTACTGCTCCTCTTCCGCCCGGGCGGCTGGTGACATAATCGGAATTCTGTTTTACCTGGTCCGGCGCATCTGGGACTGTCAATGAAAAGCCGGATCTCCTCAGGAGGGGCAGATCTATCAGATCATCGCCCATATAAGCGACTGCATGGTTTTCGAGACCAAGTCGGCCTAATATCTCTTTATAGGTATCTACCTTGTCCTGTCTGCCCTGGTACACCATGTCAATACCGAGTTCTCCGGCTCTTCTGCTGAGGGCCGTTGAAGTCCTGGAACTGATTATGGCCAGGTGTATGCCTGCTTGGTTCAAAAGTTTGAGACCCAGCCCGTCCTGTACGTGAAAGTTCTGGATCTGCTCCCCGTCAGACGTATAGACAATCCTTCCGTCGGTAAGGATGCCGTCGCAGTCAAGGGCCAGAAGACGGACCCGGGATGCCCTAGCGAAAAGTGCTTTCTGACTGTTGTCTGTGAGATCAAACATCGACATGGTTCAATAATAACACACTGTCCGGAAAAAATATATGAGAGGGTTTAAAAAATTACAGGTTGTCAGGAGCGGCAGCTGCGTTGATG
>DTYO01000211.1 GCA_012961845.1 Thermodesulfobacteriaceae bacterium | reverse complement strand
TCCTCACCGGCTCAATTGCTGAAAAGCAATTTCCTGTCATCCCCGCCGGGCACTAGAACAAAATTCCTGATTTTTAGAGGTACCCAAATCGTATTTGCCGATATAACCTCTCGGGGTAATCATTTTTCCATTCCAGGCATACGTCTGGGAATTACCGACAATCACCGTGGACTGCATGCCGATCTCAAAGTCCAGCATATTTTTCAGAGTGGTGAGCACAATGGATTCATTTTCCCTGGTTGCGGCGGTGACAATTCCTACCGGAGTCCCGGGATCCCGATGGTCAAGGAGAATCTCCCTGGCCCGCACTATCTGTTCGGTGCGGCGTTTCGATTTCGGATTATAGATGGCGAGGACGAAATCGGCACCGGCTGCCGCCTGAAGCCGCTTTTCAATAACTTCCCAGGGCGTAAGCAGGTCTGAAAGACTTATGACGGCAAAATCATGCATCAGCGGCGCGCCCAGCAGGGCTGCACATCCGTTCACTGCGGCAATGCCCGGAATGACTTCAATATCACAGTCGAAATCATTTTCCCTGGCAATCTCGAAAACCAGTCCGGCCATGGCATATATGCCTGGATCTCCACCGGAGACCAGGGCCACTTTCCTGCCTTCATCTGCCAGCTCAAGGGATTTGATGCACCTGTCCACCTCTTTCATCATCTGTGAGGCGACGATCTTCTTGCCTTCCAGACAGCCTGGAATAAGGTCAAGATATGCCTTATACCCCACAATGATTTCAGAATCGTCAAGCGCCCGGATTGCTGCTGCCGTCATATGTTCTAAAGCGCCCGGACCTGTGCCGACAACGTAAAGGGTGCCTCGGCCAGCGCCATTGTTATGTTTTGCCATTTCCTTTTCCTACTTATCAATATTTCCGACTTTGCGCTGAGCAATGCGCAGGGTTCCGCCACTCCGACGGCTCCTACCGCCTTGAGCGCTGCCTGAGAAGTTTCGATACAGGCAACCCTGTTGATCTCCTTTTTACTGTAAAAATCAATCGGCCAATTTTGCTGTTCAGCAAAGGCCAGCAATCCTTCCTCGTCGTCCTTCCTGTCTATGGAGGCCAGATTGCGTACAGCCAGGATGGAAAGCCCCAGGTCCGAAAAAAGATCATCCAGAGCCTCCGTGAACTCCGTTGCCGGTGTGCCGCGATTACAGCCCACGCCAACTACCAGATTCTTTGGATGAAATACCGGTTTTCCAGGCAGGTTCCTGTTGGAGACAATAATGTCGGCTTCCCCGGGCCGGTCCACAAGATCAAGGCCAGGCGGCAGAGAATCTACTGTTATGTCGGCATAAACGCTCAGAGAGCCCCTGTTCACAAGGTCTGCACTGGCCCTGATCATGTCTTCTCCAGTTGCCGCCAGATCCTGCTCCCCTGCCCATACATCCAGGGCAACTAGCCCCAGGGTGTCCGAGGCCGTGGTAATGACCGCCTGCCCTCCGGTCAAAGCCGCCACCCTTGCGGCCAGATCATTACCACCCCCAAGATGGCCGGAAAGCAGACTGACAACATGTCTGCCCTTTTCGTCCAGAACCACCACGCAAGGGTCGGTCCGTTTATCGGCAAGCAGCGGCGCCATGGCCCTCACCGCTATTCCCGCTGCCATGATGCAGACAAAACCGTCAAACCTCGACCAATTGTCCGCCAGTTTCCCGGCCACATCTTCACCGGCAAGGATCTCCGCCCCCGGCAGAGCCTCTGAAATCCTTTCGGCCAAAGCCCTGCCTCCCCGGGTTACAGCGATTATGCCCAGTCTCATGATGTGACGGAACCCTCCCGAAAACCGTGACCGAATGCCTTGTCATACAGCTTCGACAGGGCCGGAGGCGATGCCTTGGCCAGCACCCTGCCCACAGCAATAACCGCGGTCCTGTTAATGCCTGCCTCCCTGACCTGGCCGGCGA
Source organism: Thermodesulfobacteriaceae bacterium (assembly GCA_012961845.1). Lineage (GTDB taxonomy): Bacteria > Desulfobacterota > Dissulfuribacteria > Dissulfuribacterales > UBA3076 > DTYO01. The sequence continues at coordinate 2,669 of DTYO01000211.1, read as the reverse complement.
TAGTAGCAAGAGTCCCTCGCAGCAGCCGTTCATCCGGCCAACTCACCTTTTCCACCACCGCCACCGGTGTATCGGCAGGATATCCTCCCGCCCTGAGATCTCTGACCACATCACCGATCATCCCCACACTGAGCAGGATCAGCATGGTTGCCTGATGACCGGCAAGAGCGGCCAGATCCTCGTTTTCAGGCACCGGTGTACGCCCGGCCCTCCTGGTGATAATCACGGTCTGAGAGACTTCGGGCAGGGTCAGTTCGGTGGAAAGCGCCGCCGCTGCAGCCATTGCTGAACTTACCCCGGGGATTACCCTGAACGGGATCTTCTGCCTGACAAGTTCTGCGATCTGTTCATTGATTGCGCTGTATATGGCAGGATCTCCCGTATGAAGCCGCACAACCTTTCTGCCTGTACGCCATGCGGAGATCATGATATCCAGAACCTCATCGAGATCGAGTCCGGCTGAATTATGAATATCCGCCTTCAGGCCGCTTACAAGAGCCGCCGGCACAAGGCTGCCGGTGTATATCACCACATCGGCATCTGCAAGCAGACGACTTCCCTTGATCGTTATCAGCTCCGGATCACCTGGTCCGGCTCCCACAAAATGAATGAAGTTTTCCCGGCTCACGACTTCCTCACTATGATGGTGGAGAAATAATGGAGTTTCCTGTTCATGGCTCTTTTCAGATCAGGCCATATCCGCTCTCCAGCCATGCCAGTCCGTTCAACCAGCACACTTCCGTCCAGCAGGTTCAGTTCTTCAAGGAGAGGCACAAGCCGATCCATGGCCCTGTGTACTTTCATGAATACAACAGCATCGAACTGAACCAGGATTTCCCGCAGTTTTTCAATTTCGAAGACAGCCGGAATCACCGCAAACTTATCGTCACCAAGGCAGATGGGCATCCGAACAGCAGCAGAAGTGGCGCCCATGGCGGAGATGCCAGGAATGATTTCCACAGAAGCCTCCGGATTTCTCTCCAGCAGAGTCTCGCATACATAGAAGCCCGTAGAATAGATCGCCGGATCACCAAGTGTAAGCATAGACACATCACGACCGGACACCAGTTGTTCACTGATCAGGTCAACCGCCTGCTCCCAGGCATCTTTTACATCTGAAACCGGGGTCCGCCCCGAGCAAACCTTTCTCATGGGAAAATGGTGAGTAAGAATCTCCTTGCCAGCCGTACTCACCGCTCCCGATGCAATGGCAAGAGCGGTGCTCTCACCGTTCCTGCGGGCGGCAGGAGACAGCCATACCTGGCTTCTTTCCAGTATCCGTGCGGATTTCAGGGTCATGAGTTCCGGATCGCCCGGCCCTACCCCAACCACGTAAAATGTTCCTTTCATCGGGTTCCCGTTATTATGCTTATCTGATTCAGGACAGCAGGCTCCTCCTGCCCTATTCTTGTTACATTTATAACGCTTATTCGGGGTAAAAGGCCTGCTCCGGCCATCAGTTCAGGGGCATCAACCGCAGTTTTTTCAGTGACTGCGTTCGCCACCAGCAGACCGCCTCCAGACAGGCGTTTTGCCGCTTCATCAATAATGCCTGCCAGCAGGCCTCCGTTTCCGCCGATAAAGACTCGTTGCGGGGCCGGCAGCCCGCCCAGAACATCCGGAGCCGTTCCCTCCACCGGCACTACATTGTAGCAGCCATGGTCACGGATGTTCGTCTTTATATTGGTCAGTTCTTCCGCCTTTCGTTCGACAGCATAGACAGTGAGACCGGGATTAAGCCTTGCCGCCTCAATGGAGACGGAACCGCTTCCCGCCCCCACATCCCAGAACACTCCGGAGGCCGGCAGGCGCAGGCAGTGCAGAGCAACGGCCCGGATTTCATCTTTGGTAATCAACCCCCGGCTGTGGGCAATCTCGCTTTCCGTCAAGCCCAATCTCTCCTGCACGCTCTCCCTGGGGCGCAGCAGACACAGAACGTTGAGATCACTGAAACTCCTATCTGCGGCCTGCTTCAGGCTTCCGGCAAAAAACCTCTCACTTTCCATTCCCAGATTTTCCGCCACCATGACCCGGCATTTTTCCAGCAGATGATTTGCCTCGATCAACTCCAGATATTCGATAAGCTTTCCGGCAAGCACATCAGGTGAATTCTTCGCATCAGTGAGTACAATCGTCTTGGACCTGGCCAGCAGCAGGCCCGGGACATGCTCACTTGTTCTCCCATGGAGACTGACGATCCCAGCGTCTTCCCAGGGCACCCTGAAGCCTGCCATGGCCAGCTGCAGGGAAGAGAGGGCCGGATGGAACTCCACCTGTTCCGCACTGAATTCGTCGACAAGTCTCCGGCCTATGCCGAAAAAAAGCGGGTCGCCGCTGGCCAGCACACCGACATTTCCCTTCCTCAGCGCCTTTTTAATGGCAGGAACGGCTTTGGCCAGGGGGGTAATGTTCAAGGTTTCCACACCGATGTCGTCAGCAAGGGCAAGGAACCTTCTGCCGCCGACCACGAGCCTGCACGAGGAAAGAAGCTCTTTCTGAGGGGCAGACAGGCACTGACCTGCCATGCCGACGACCAAAAGTCTAAACATACTCTACCACCTCTCCCCTGTGATTCACCAGATATACCTCTACATCCCTGCCAGCGACTTCCATTCCATACTCCCTAGCCTTTTCACAGACCCCTCTGATGACATCCCGTCTCCCGGCAC
>DTYO01000210.1 GCA_012961845.1 Thermodesulfobacteriaceae bacterium | reverse complement strand
GTCGCGGGTTCAAATCCCGTTTCCCGCTCCATCCTTTAATACTGAAAGGGCAGTATCGCTGCCCTTTTTTCGATTTTTCCATATCATGGGCTTCCTGATGTTTCATTGGTCGGTGTCCTTCCGGAAATGAGGATATTGATTCACGGTCTAGGTGTCTGAAAAGAATAAGTGCAGACAAATGTTTGATATTTCGAGCATTGTTTTTTCATACAACACAGAGTTCGGGCGAAAGTGCAGTTTATGGACAGGCACATGTTTACCACGGACCTGATGCTGCTGGCGGTCTTCCTATCCTCCCTCCTGTTTTCAGACATACCTGCAGCATCTGCCACCCCTCCCTCAGCCAGACCGGAGAGAGTTACCGTGACCGCCGGCGGCAGGGTCGACATGTGCCTTTCGTGTCACAGGGAGAGACCGGACACGTCCCACGGCAGAGATGTTCTCGGCTGTGCGGTCTGCCATCTGGGGGATGCCCTGGCCGGAAGAAAGAAACAGGCACACAGGGGAATGGTTCTGAATCCCGGAGAACTTGCCGTGGTTGACCTCACATGCGGCAGGCCTGGATGCCATGCAGATGAAGTCAAATGGGTTAAAAATTCTCTCATGGCCACCAACAGGGGTATAATCTCAACACTACGTTATTACTGGGGTGAAAGTCCTGACAACAGAGAAGAAATATCGGTTTCCCGACTGAAGGAAACCGGCATGAACTCTCCTGCACTCGATTATTACCGCAAGCTATGCGGCTCATGCCACCTGTGGGTGGAAAAGGGTACACTTCCCTTTTTTCTCTCAACCAAGGGCGGAGGCTGTACTGCATGCCATTATCTCAAGAGACATCCGGGATATGCAGGCGAGAAAGACCATGGGCACGTCTTTCATCCATGGATTACCCGGTCAGTACCCATGGAGAACTGTATCCGGTGCCACAACAGAAGCGGCCGCATAGGCTTGTCCTACCGGGGAGAATTCGAGTCGGAAGGGTATGGTACCCCTTATGTCGAAGGAGACCTGTCCCCGGCGCAGTATGCAGATGGGAGGTTCTTCCTGAAGGTGAAGGCAGATGTCCATCACGAAAAGGGAATCGTGTGCATAGACTGCCACACTCAGCGGGAAATAATGGGCGACGGAACGTACCACGCCCATTTTGAAGAACAGCTGGAGGTCACCTGCCTAACCTGCCACAACTCGGTCGAGGCCCTTGAGACTGTTGCAGCCGCCTCGATGGAAGAGACAGGACTTCAGGAAAAATCAGGCGGTTCTGAGAGAATTCCCAAGCTCGATATCAGGAAAAAAGGTCCGGCTTTTTTCCTTGAAGACAAGTCCAGCAAAAAGCTTCACAGACTCAATCCTCCCGACCCGGTTTCATGCGGCAATCCCGTTCACAGCAGGCTTGCATGTCAGGCATGCCACAGTACATGGGTGCCGCAGTGTTACGGCTGCCATGTCAGAATGAACAGGAGGGAGAAACAGCTGGATAAGATAGCCTTGAAGGAGACTCCCGGCCGATGGAAGGAATACAGGTCGTTCATACGCTATGAATCTCCACCGCTGGGGATTTTGGAGGGCCATGACAGCGGCAGCGGCAGGGGAGGTACGGGCGGAAAGGTCGTGGTCATGGTGCCGGGCTGACAGGATTTCGTCTCTTTCCTGGATGGAAATTCAGATAAGATCAATGATTTCAAGAGATTGACGGTCTCATGGATGGATCCGCATACAACTGCCAGGGAAGGACGCTCGTGTGCCGACTGCCATCAGGATTCCAGGGCCGTGGGGCTTGGCCAGGGCAGTCTGGTGCTTGGTCCCGGCGGCTGGGATTTTGTTTCATCCCTTGCGCCTTCAAATGAAAAACTCGGAATAGATCATCCCCTGGACGCCTTTGTGGACATCAAGGGTCGTCCACTGGTGCATGTATCCAGAAAAGGGTTGAGACCGTTCAACCGCGGCGAATTGGTGAGGATCCTGAACGTCGGGATTTGTCTGCCGTGTCATAAGGATTTCAAGGATCCTGTAATGAAAAACTGGGATCCTGAATGCGGCCAGTCGCCATGCAGGCATTGTCCCGTGGAAATCAGGTGATTCCGGAGTAAACAGGGAAGTTGATACGATCGCAGTCCGTCAGCTGCTTCAGTCCTGACCGATTACTGGATGGTTCTGACCGGCCGGTCTTCCTTCCGGCTGCATGTTTCGGGAAGACTGCCTGCCGGTGATCTGGTTTTTCCCCTTAAAAATTGCCGCAATGACGAATCTCCTGAAATGGTTCTTCAGAAACAGGGCTGCCAGGATAAATGAGTGTTCTGAATAAATTCGACAAACCGCAGGGAACAAGGTTGTTCCGTGGATTTCCCAGGAAAAGGATGTCAGATGTCGAGGCTTTTTCGTTCAGTAGGTGGGGAGGATTGAGCTCGGCTCCTTATGACGAGCTCAACACAGGCTTCAACACAGGAGATACTAGGGAGAATGTGCGTTATAACAGGCAGATAATAAAGGAACGGCTGGGGCTCAAGCTCCTTGCAAGTGTTGGACAGGTACATGGTGACAGGATCAGGGTGGTTGGCAGCCTGGAAAGGGATTCGGAATTCGACGGATTTGACGGACTCCTCACCAGGGCCCG
>DTYO01000209.1 GCA_012961845.1 Thermodesulfobacteriaceae bacterium | reverse complement strand
AGGCCGGACGTCTGGCTGAAAACGTCGAATTACTGGCCCCCACGGTGAAAAGGTGGCTTGAAAAGCCCACCCTAGCGGAATTCCTGGAACTGGCCTCCGGACTGATGAAAAAGGGTGCCGGCGGCGCGGCCGGTTCGGCCGAGATGCTGAATCAGGGCATGAGTTTTCTCAACAGCCTTGTTGAAGGCATCAACAGGGCGCTTTCAGGTCAGGGCCGTGCATACCATGCCGGGTCCATATTCAAAACAGACAAGGGAAAGTCGAAGTATTTCTTTACCTCCAACGGGCGTCTCCTGATCATGCGCATCATGCCTGCCAAGGATTTTGCCACCATGGATGTTATCAACAGGCCTCTCAGGCTGGTCCGGGAGGCAATAGAGCAGACCCGTAATGAATATCCGGATGTCCGGGCAGGGCTCACCGGGAGACCTGTGCTCCAGGCCGATGAAATGGACACCACGAATAGTGACATGACAAAGGCCTCGGTGATTGCCATACTGTTGGTGGGGCTGGTGTTTACAGTAATGCTGCACGGATGGCTCAGGCCTGTAATTGTGATGATTTCGCTCATCATGGCAATAGCCTGGACCTTTGGTTTTGCGGCCTTGACCGTGGGAAGGCTCAATCTTCTCTCGATAGTCTTTGTCCTGGTGCTTGTGGGGATAGGAGTGGATTTCGGGGTCCATGTAGTGCTCCGTTACGTGGAATCATGCAGAAACGGTCTGGATGTTGACGAGGCCGTTCACAGTGCGATTTTCAATACAGGGCCCGGCGTCGTGCTCGGTGCCCTGACATCTGTCTGCGCCTTCTATTCCGTGCTTGGATCCGACTTTATCGGTCTTGCCGAACTGGGCCTTATCGGCGGCACAGGTATTCTCTTCTGCCTTGTCACCATGCTTGCGGTACTCCCGGCAATGCTGCTGATAGCCGGAAGAAAAAACCTCTTTCCCTCGTCCCGGCCCAGAGTGGTGGCGATTCCCGTGCTGGAGAAGCTGTCAATGCGGCGAAAGCTACTCCTGACAGCAGTGGCATGTGCAACAGCCGTCATGCTGCCCGGGCTGTTCAGAACTGGGTTCAATCACAACCTTCTCGACCTGCAGGCCAGAGGACTGGAATCAGTGCGGTATGAAAGGATCCTGCTGGAAGAATCGGACGAGTCCACGTGGTTTGCAGTCATGGTGGTGGATTCCATTGCGGAATTGAAAAGGCGGACAGATGTACTCAGGACCATTCCCGGTGTGGGTAAGATGGAGAGCATACTGGACTATATTCCCGGTGATCAGGCCCGGAAGGAAGAATTGTATTCCAAGGCCTGTGCCATGCTGCCCCCTGTCCCGGATTCTGAGGAGCCTGGCCGGGTGCGCCGGGTGCCTGATGCGCCAACTCTGATAAGAGCGTTGGAAACCCTTGCAGAAGGCTTGGAAGGACTCCAAGAAAAACTTTTTTCAGTCGGGGCCGCTGAAGAGCTTTCTAGGATGGAACATTCGCTGGACCTGATCGATTCGTCCCTCGGGATCCTCGGTGAGGACATGTCCAGAGCCGCACTTCTCGCAGGATTCGAAAGAGATTTCAGGGTCAGCATGTTCGATCTTCTCAGAAAGCTGAAAATCCGGCTTTCCGCTTCTCCTGTAACACCTGGTGATCTGCCCGTTGCATTCAGAGGAATATTCACCGGCTCGGACGGCAGATTCCAGATCAAGATTTCACCTGTTGAAGACGTATGGGATTTCGAGAAACTGACGGGTTTTGTGGCTGATCCGCGGGCTATCGATCCTGAAGTCAGTGGTGTTCCTGTAGGAGTCATGGAGTCTGCGATACTGCTCAAGAGGGCATTTCTGAAATCGGCTGCACTGACCCTGGCAATGGTGAGCATGGTCCTGTGGTTATATTCCCTCTCTGTTCGCTATGTCGTGCTTACATTGCTGCCGCTGGGGTTTGGAATACTCTGGCTTGTTGAGCTGATGGGATGGTTCGGAGTATCTTTCAATCTGGCCAATTTTTTTGCCATTCCTGTACTTATAGCAATAAGTGTGGATGGAGGGGTGCACTTCATGGCCCGGTGGCAAAAACTTTCCCCGGGTCAGGGACTTTTTGCCACAAGTACTCCTGTTGCCGTGACGCTCAGCTTTCTCACCACGATGATAGGTTTCGGAGGATTGCTACTGGCACATCACCGCGGTCTGGCAAGTCTCGGGGTTGTCATGGTCCTGGGGTCTTTTACAGGAATGATGGCATGTCTCCTGATTCTGCCGGCTGTACTGAAGCCCATTTCTGAAAAAAAGAGATTATGAGAATTGGTTGACATGGAAAAAAGATTCCCGTCCAAAATTATCCTGATTGTTCTATCCACCTTCATGTCTGTCATGGCCCCTTTCATAACGCATCCGGCCCGGGCATCCGGCCTTGATTTCGCCGTGATACATCCGGGCCAGCCCGGAACGACCGCCGATGCGTGGCCTGTAATGGCCGAAATGGGCAACTATGTCAGGAAGAAAGCCGGCCTGGAGCAGGAGGTTACGGGTGGATACTTCAACAGTACAGATTCCGCCATTGATTTCCTTGATAACAGCATACCGGAATGGGGAATAGTCAGCCTGGAATTTTTCCTGGAGTACGCTGAAAAATACCGTATGACTCCCGTGGCATCCACACGCCCCGGAGGAGAGTCCGGAGACATATGGCGGCTGGCAGTGGGGAAAGATTCTCCTGACGACTGGAGGATGTTGACCGGGAAGGTCCGGGGAACCATGTTGTATCACGGAGAAGTATCGGTGTGCTTGCTGTTTGCAGGCGCTGAAAAACTCCCGTTCTCCCTGGAGGGCACTTCGCGTCCTCTAAGGTCTATCAGAGCGGTCTCCAGGGGCAGACTCTCTGGAGTGATACTTGACAGAATGCAGTTTACCGGACTTCAGGGTGTTTCGCTTGCCTCCAGGGTCAAGGTTATTCATGAATCGGACAGGCTCCCGGCCAGCCCGGTGATCTGGTTCGGCAGACCGGGCAAACAGAGTGAAGGGCTCGTGAAAATACTGATGGAAATGAAAGCTGATCCCGGTGCATCAGGACTGCTCAAACTCCTTCAGACAGATGGCTTTGGGCCGCCTGACAGGGATCTGCCAGGATTGAGAGAAAAGATAAATGTCTGCCTCAGCCGTTAGAATTTTTCTCATTCTTCTTTTTTTTCTGTCTGGCTGTTCCCGGATGCAGCATAAGACTCAGGCTGTTCCTCTGGAGGGCATACCGGGGGACTCGGCTTCATCTGACTGGTCGGAAGTGCTGATGCCGGATTGCAGCAGTGAACAAGCAGTGAAGCTGGCAAGACAGGCTGAAGAACGGGGTGAATGCGGTCTTCTGCTGAGGGGGGCTGAATGTTATCTGAGGCTTGCCGGGGGGGAAGCCGACGAAAAGGCCGCTCTTGAATATGCAGGAATGGGCAGACACCTTGCTGTCAGGGCTGTGGAGAGATGCCCGGGAAGCGGTCTGGCACACTATCTCAACGCTTGTCTGACAGGTCATATGGCCAGGCTCAATCCTGTGCAAGGCCTTGAACTTGTTTCCGTTCTGGAATATGAAGCGGGTCTGGCCGCAGAGCTCGACCCGGCAATCGATCATGGAGGTCCGGACAGGATGCTGGGAGAATTATACCTCAGGGCTCCCGGGTTCCCCGTGAGTGTGGGAGATACGGAAAAGTCCGTGCTGCATTACAGCAGGGCGGTAAAAATAGCTCCTAGATGGTTTGACAACCGTTACGGACTGGTGGATGCTCTGATTGCAGACGGCCGTATTGAAGAGGCATGCCTTCAGTTGAATGACATGTTTTCCGGCCTGGAATTCTGTAGCAGGTGTGATGAAGAGAAATGGAAGAAGCTTTTGGGCCTGTTCAGGAAGCTGTGTGCTTCTGTTGAATCAGACAGATAGAAGGTGTTGTCTGCCCGCATGGTAATGTATCCGGGCCACCCAGTGAACAGGTACAGGCCGCCTGGTTTCAGACGGAAAAATATCTTTTCCGGACAGACACGATCTATACCTCAAGGGAGTTTATATTGAGTATCCCGACAATCCAGAAGGTGCGAATAGGCGCCTACATAATGAAACAGGCCCTCAAGGGCAATCGGCGCTATCCCCTGGTGCTCATGCTGGAGCCTCTGTTCCGGTGCAATCTCAGGTGCAAGGGGTGTGGAAAGGTTTCACAGCCAAAGGAAGTGCTTGGCAGAGAGCTTTCAGTACAGGAATGTATCGATGCCGCTGAGGAGTGCGGGGCCCCGGTGATTTCCATACCTGGTGGCGAACCCATGCTCCATCCGGACATACATATCATTGCCAGGGAGCTCACTGCCAGGAAGAAATTCGTTTATCTCTGCACCAATGCACTGCTGGTAAAGAAGAGACTGGCCGATTTCACCCCGTCTCCATATCTGAGCTTCAATGTCCATCTCGACGGGTTGAGGGATCGACATAATGAGGCTGTGTGTATGAAAGGAGTGTTCGACAGGGCGGTCGACGCAATAAGGCTCCTTGTTTCAAAAGGATTCAGGGTAACAACGAATACCACGTTCTTCGGAGGCCAGACCCCGGAAGACGCAGCAGAATTTTTCGACTTTTTGACGTCACTGGGCGTGGAAGCCATGACAGTCTCTTCCGGTTTCAGCTATGAGAGCGCAGCCGACCAGGACAACTTCCTCGGGCGTGAAGGCACCATCGCACTGTTCAGGAGGATCTTTGAAATGGGCAGAGGCAGAAAGTGGCAGTTCAATCACAGCATCATGTATCTCGACTTTCTTGCTGGGAATCAGAAATATACCTGTACTCCATGGGGAAATCCCACTCGCAGCATCTTCGGCTGGCAGAAGCCGT
>DTYO01000208.1 GCA_012961845.1 Thermodesulfobacteriaceae bacterium | reverse complement strand
TCCATTGAAAGACAGGCACAGGAAATCGACAAGGTAAAAAAATCTGAAAGCGGAATGATCATCGATCCGGTCACAGTCACACCTGATCAGAGAATCTGGGAAGTACAGCAGATCATGAGGGACTATAGAATCTCAGGGGTCCCGGTGGTTGAAAACGGGAAACTGGCGGGGATAGTAACAAACCGTGACCTCAGGTTTAAAACTGACTGGGATCTCCAGGTTCGTTCGGTGATGACTACGGAAAATCTCGTCACTGCTCCTGTAGGGATAACTCTTGAGGAATCAAAGTCCCTGCTGCATAAACACAGGATAGAAAAACTCCTGGTGGTCGACGATGACGGCACGCTCAAAGGCCTTATCACCGTAAAAGATATTGAAAAAATTAAGAAATATCCGTTTGCCTGCAAGGACAACTTGGGGCGCCTCAGGGTCGGAGCAGCAGTCGGAGTTGGAGAAAACAGGCTCTCCCATGTAGAAGTCCTGATCCAGGCAGGTGTGGATGTAATAGTCGTGGACTCGGCCCACGGCCATTCCCTAAATGTCATTGAAGCAGTTCATGAAATCAAAAAGACATTTCAGAATCTTCAGCTTATTGCAGGAAATGTAGCAACCGCAGAAGGTGCGGAAGCCCTTCTCAAGGCCGGAGCCGACGCAATCAAGGTAGGAGTCGGGCCGGGCTCCATCTGTACCACCCGAGTCATAGCAGGCGTGGGCGTACCTCAACTCACTGCAATCCACAACTGCGCGGTCGTTGCGGAAAAATACGGCAAACCTGTAATTGGAGACGGCGGCATAAAATTCTCTGGTGATCTGACTAAGGCCATAGGGGCAGGCGCCCACACAATCATGGTCGGCAGCCTTCTGGCAGGCACAGATGAAAGTCCTGGAGAACTGGAGTTGTACCGCGGAAGACAATACAAGGTTTACAGGGGAATGGGGTCGCTTGGTGCAATGAAAGAGGGCAGCAAGGACAGGTACTTCCAAGAGCGTGTACGAACTGTATCCAAGTTGGTGCCGGAAGGAATAGAGGGGAGAGTTCCCTACAGAGGCCCCCTTGCCGCCACGATTTTTCAGTTGATAGGTGGAATCAGATCAGGCATGGGATATCTTGGATGCAAAACCATTGAAGAACTGAGAAAGAACGCACGGTTTGTCCGGATCAGCCCGGCCGGACTCAAGGAAAGCCACGTACATGACGTGATAATCACCAAAGAATCCCCCAATTACTGGGTGGAACATTGACAGTGACTCATCGCTCTGTGTCCCTCTTTATGCTGTCTGCAGATATTTTGAGCATTTTTCGGACGCAAATTGAAATAGGATCGCCATCCATCTGGGTAATGAGCCCTTGACCACAATGTTTGTCTTTAACAGTAATCAGGCCTGTTGAGCAATAAAGTCGTGGGCCTCCAGGCCTGTTTCTGCTTTGATTTATCTCTATGTCTCAGCTCCTTGACGGCCAACAGGCAAACGAATGTAGAAGGTGCTGCCCCTGCCAGGCTCACTCTTCACGTGGACCGTGCCCCCGTGGGACTCCACCACGTGCTTTACTATGGCAAGCCCGAGGCCTGTTCCGCCGAGCTTTCTGCTGCGGGCCTTGTCCACCCGGTAGAAGCGCTCGAAGATCCGGTCCTGGTGCTCCCTGGGGATGCCGGGGCCGCTGTCGCTCACCGTTATGGTTATCTGTCCGCGCCCTGAGTCTGCGCCGCTCAGGCCCGCCTCTGCCACCACCTCTGAACCCTCCGGACTGTATTTGACCGCATTTATGATGAGGTTGCTCACCGCCTGCTCCATGAGGCGCGGATTGACCAGCGCCTCAAGCGGTCCGCGACATTCAAGTCTTATGGAGACATCTTTCTCCTCTGCGCTCAGCCCGCAGGTCTCCGCTGCCTGCTTGATAATCTGACACAGATCCGTCCACTCCCTAGCCGGCCTGACCGTACTGTCGGATTCCCCCTCTATCCTCGAAAGAGACAGCAGATCCTCCACTATGGCCTCAAGCCTCGCCGCCTGCCTCGCTACGATCCTCAGGAACTCCTCTGCAGTCTTCTTCTCCTCCATACTCCCATCGAGCAGAATCTCCACATAGCCCTTAATGGAGGTAATCGGGGTCTTTAGCTCATGAGAGACGTTCGATACAAAGTCCTGCCTGATACTCTCAAGACGCCTCAGTCTCGTCACGTCGTCCATTACCACCAGCAGCCCTGGCAGGTCATCAGGGCCCTTGAGCATGACCGTCCGCACATAGAAATAGCGTTTCTTGGAAGGGTCATCCTGTGAAGAGAACATGATCTCCTCTTCGCAATCCTGCCTAGAGGAGAAAACCTTTTCCAGATGGCGCTGCATGTCCAGGTTGCGGATAACGGACTGTATCGGCCTTCCCATACACTGTTCCTTGTCCTTGCCGAAGAGCCTGACAGCAGTGCTGTTTATGCTCCTAATCCTGCCTGCCCTGTCGAGAACTATCACCGCCTCCTTCATGCTGGAGAAGACCAGCTCAAGCCTCTCCTTCTGGCGCTGGAGCTCTGAAAACCTCTTTTCTAACTGGCAGGCCATGTGGGTGAGGGAGTCCTGGAGGCTTAGGACCTCCTGATATACGGACGAGCGCTCCCTGAGCTTAAATTTTGCTGAAAAATCACAGCCTGCAAGACGCTGGGCCCTTGCCTCAAGCTCCTGGAGCGGGCGGCTGATCAGCCTGGACGCAGCATATGCGGCAAGCACTGCAAAAAGCACCAGACCTGCCATTCCAAGCACTATATTGGTCTGAAAGGAAATGAGCCTGTCTTGAAGAGCCGTCAGGGGCACGGCAAGGCGCAGTATGCCAGCCCCCCTGCGGGCCGAGGCTCTTCCTCCATCTGGAGGTTCAAGCAGCTGAGCCGCGTAGAGCATGTGCCTGCCCAGAGTGCTGCTGAACCTTATGGCCGAGCCCCGTCCGCTCCTCATGGCCTCAAGCACCTCCGGCCTGGTACCGTGGTTCTCCATGGAGCCGGCATCCCTGTCGGAGTCGGCGAGGACCCGGCCGTCCAGGTCGATCACAGTGATGCGTATTGCCGATTCCCTGCCAGCTTCCGTCACATATCTGGCAAGCACGTCCATGTTGTTACGGTACACCATGGAAAGGAGCGGAATCCTGACTATTGACGCGCTCTCGAATAGACTCTCCCTTTCTGTCACAAAGAAGAACTCCTTGAATTCCTTGTAGAAAAAGACTGTAGCGAAAAGGGCCACCGCCATGGCGATGGCAATGGTCCATACGAAGATGTACCAGAAAAGAGGCCGCATCTTCATGAGGCTCTTCCTTCACCGCGAAGACACAAAGAAGAGGCCACTACCCGCCACCCTTGAACCTGTAGCCGATGCTCCTGACTGTCTCTATCAGGGCGCCTGCGGGACCAAGCTTCTTCCTGAGCCCGTGGATCTGGACGTCCACCGCCCTGGTGGACACCACGTATCCGTAGCCCATGACATCGTCTATGATCTGCTGCCTGGAGAAGACTCTGCCCGGCTGCTTAGCCAGCAGGGAAAGGATCTTGAACTCAGTGGCAGTAAGGGGAAGCGGCCTGCCGTTCAGGGTGGCGGAAAACCCATCGAGATCGACCTTGAGCCCCGAACCGGCATCAAGCCTGCTGTCGCTCCCGGCAGATTTCGTGCTCTGCCTTCTCTTCCTGAGCAGTACCTGTATCCTGGCCATGAGCACCTTGGGACTGAAGGGCTTGGTGACATAGTCGTCGGCTCCGGAATCAAACCCTGTAATCATGTCCTCTTCCTCAGACCTGGCAGTGAGCATCAGGATGGGAATGGAGGCCGTATCCTTGTCCTTTCTTATCCTGGAGCACACTTCGAGCCCATCCATGGATGGGAGCATGATGTCCAGGATCACGCAGTCAAAGGATTCACCGGCCAGCAGCTCAAGACCATCTTCACCGGAATCGGCGCATGAGACGTTGAAGCCGTTCTTCACCAGCTGATAGGTCAGCATACGCTGAATGTCCTCATCGTCCTCGATTATGAGAATGGATTGCCTTGGCAAGAAACACTCCTGTCAAAACGGGTTGCGCGAAAACCTATTGAATTGAAAATGATAACCCCGGATTATGCAGCCCGCAAGTTTGCTAAAGATGAAGGTCGCAGTGAATTCAGGCATACTTTCTGGAATTTCAACCCGGATAATTCGATTCGCGAGTTTGGCAAAGATATTAAGGGGAGGGGCGCATACATACTCTGGTACTTCAAACCCATGACAATGGAGCAATAAGGGGCGGATGGCCTTATGCAGGCAGCCGCCCCCTGTATGTATTATGTTATGGCAACATTATTGAAATGCGCCTCAGCCGATTCAAAAGCGGCTTCCGCCGATATTGCCCGTGACGCTGACTCCAGGACCCGCTGAATGGAAAAAGTGCGACTCCGCATGGTCGCCAATCACATTCATGGATTGAGATGCTCCTCGAATCAGCACCAATGTCCCTGGAACCTTCCTCGTACTGTTGATCTTCATATGGTTTTCTCCTTTTCTATTCCGTTGTCTCATAACCTGCAGATACCGGATGCCTTGCCTGACAGCAGCTACTTTTACCAGGCTAAATTTAGGAGCGGGTTAAAACTCGGTTAGAATTCGGTTAGAAGCGGGAAAAGAGCAAAACAAAAATTAATATTTCCCTAACAGAACCCTTATAATCCCCAGGTAATCTCACTACCCAGAAAACAAGGACATCCGGCCGAAGGGTCGTTCGCAGCCGGATGCCTGATGCCTGATGACCATTAGAAATCAAACCATGAAATCCAGGACGGCAGCATACCTTGGATTCACAAAGAAAGGAGAAACAGTCATGAAGGTCAAAGGAATAATCACTGCACTCACCACACTGCTCACCGCAGGCTGCCTCGCGCTGGCTCTGCTTCCGGCAGCATCTTTCAGCGCATTCGCAGGAGAGGTAACATCCATATCAGGAGCCGGGGCCACCTTCCCCTACCCTGCCTACGCCAAGTGGGCAGCTGCCTACCACAAGCGCACAGGGGTCAAAATGAACTACCAGTCCATAGGCTCTGGCGGCGGCATCAAACAGATTAGGGCCGCAACCGTGGATTTCGGCGCATCGGACGCACCGCTCACCCCGGACAAGCTCGACAAGTGGGGCCTGATCCAGTTCCCCATGATCATGGGCGGGGTGGTACCAGTGGTCAACCTTAAGGGGATAAACCCGGGAGAGCTCAGGCTCAGCGGAGCAGTGCTTGCGGACATCTATCTTGGAAATATAACAAAATGGAATCATGATCGCATCAAGAAGGAAAACCCAGATCTTGATCTACCGAGCACGCACATAACCGTGATACACAGGGCAGACGGCTCGGGCACCACCTGGATATTCACCAATTACCTGTCAAAGGTGAGTCCCCCATGGAAAGAGAAGATCGGCACCGCCAAGGCAGTTGCCTGGCCCGCGGGCATCGGTGGAAAGGGCAATGAGGGCGTCGCCTCGTATGTCAGCAGGGTCAAGGGCGGGATAGGCTATGTTGAGTATGCCTATGCCCTGCAGAACAGACTCAACCACGTCAGGCTCAAAAACAGAGACGGTTCCTATGTGGAGCCGAACAGCGCCACATTCCAGGCAGCTGCCGCCAATGCGGACTGGAAAGGGACAAAGGGATTTTATATGGTGCTGACAGATCAGCCGGGAAAGGAGAGCTGGCCCATAACAGGGGCGAGCTTCATTCTGATGCACAGAGCGCAGAAGGACACAGCAAAGGCCCGGGCAGTGCTCTCTTTCTTTGACTGGTGCTACAAGAACGGAGCAAACATGGCCGATGAGCTTCACTACGTACCCATGCCCATGGAGGTGGTAACACTGGTGGAGCAGGCCTGGAAAGACCAGCTCAGAGACAGCGCAGGCAACCCTGTATGGAAATAGCCGGCCTGGCAGTGACGGCGGCAGATTGACTCGACAGGAAGATCAGATGGACACAGCAGCATCATCCAATCCAAAGGATCAGAGCAGACCAGCCGCCGCAAAGGGCCGGGGCCAGATCCTGGACGCCCTCTTATCGGGCCTGTCCAGGCTCTGCGCCCTGGCCGTCCTCTTCATAATCGCCGCAATACTAATCTCGCTCTTCATGGGGGCATGGCCCGCATTCAAAAAATTCGGCCCCGCCTTCCTTGTAAGCGCGGAATGGAACCCGGTCACCGAGGAGTTCGGCGCCCTGGTCTCCATATACGGCACACTCGTCACCACGCTCATCGCCATGATTACAGGCGTACCTGTAAGCTTCGGCATCGCTATCTTCATTACGGAACTTTGCCCCCTGTGGCTCAAGAGGCCGGTAGGCACGGCCATCGAACTGCTTGCCGCAATACCCAGCATCATCTACGGCATGTGGGGCCTCTTTGTCTTCGCCCCTTTCTTCGCCGATCACATGGAGCCATGGATAGCCGACAACCTTGGACGGCTTCCCGGAATGGGATTCCTCTTCGATGGCCCTCCCCTCGGGATCGGAGTGCTCACAGCAGGGATAATCCTCGGCATCATGGTGATCCCGTTCATGGCCGCTGTCTTCAGGGATCTGTTCGAGGTTGTTCCGCCTGTACTCAAGGAGTCTGCGTACGGGATTGGGGCCACCACCTGGGAGGTGCTCAAGAAGATAGTGCTTCCGTACACTAAGGCAGGTGTGGTCGGCGGGATAATGCTCGGCATGGGAAGAGCGCTGGGCGAGACCATGGCGGTCACCTTCGTCATCGGAAACGCCGACAGACTCGAGTTTTCACTCCTGATGCCTGGAAACACCATCTCGTCCAGCCTTGCAAACCAGTTCACGGAAGCGGTGGGTGAGATGTACACCTCGTCTCTCATCGCACTCGGCCTCATACTCTTCGTGATCACCTTCCTAGTGCTTTCTGCCGCCAAGTTTCTTCTTATAAGGCTTACCGCCATGGAGGGAAGTAGGACATGAAAAACAGCCGAAATTCCATAAACAGAATCAGGTCCAACATCAACATGAACCTGTACAGGAGACGAAGGCTCGCAAACCTGGTCATCCTGGCAGGCTCCATGCTCACAACGATCTTCGGCCTCTTCTGGCTCTGCTGGCTGTTGATAACCCTGTTCGGGCACGGCTTTCAACACCTTGCCCTCAGTGTCTTTACCCAGCCCACTCCGCCGCCCGGGGAATCTGGCGGGCTTGCAAACGCCATAGTGGGCAGCATTCTGATTACCGGGGCAGGCATCGCAGTGGGCGCCCCTGTCGGGGTGCTTGCCGGCACGTTTCTTTCTGAGTTTGCTATGGATTCGCCTGTTGCCACTTCGGTACGCTTCATCAACGACGTGCTCCTGAGCGCCCCTTCCATAATCCTCGGCGTTTTCATCTATTCGGTGGTAGTGGTCCCCATGGGGCACTTCTCCGGCTGGGCAGGCGCTCTGGCCCTGGCCCTGATAGCGCTGCCCATAATCGTCAGGACCACAGAAGACATGCTGAAGCTGGTTCCAAACACCATGAGGGAGGCGGCCTGCGCTCTGGGCGCACCACGCTGGAAGGTGACCGTAGCCATTGTCTACAGGGCCGCCAGGTCTGGAATCTTGACCGGCATACTACTTGCCATTGCCAGGATAACCGGAGAGACGGCCCCGCTGCTGTTTACCGCGCTCAACAACCAGTTCTGGAGCAGGGGCCTGAACGAGCCGGTTGCAAACCTGCCGGTAGTGATCTTCCAGTTCGCCATGAGCCCCTATGAGGACTGGCAGAACCTGGCATGGGCAGGGGCCCTCCTGATCACTGTCAGCGTACTTGTACTCAACATCCTGGTTCGCACACTTCTGAGAGGTGGAGCAAGGGGATAGGACAGTTTGATATTGAATGAAAAAGGACAGACTCCACGGGAGACCGGACAGTTGAATATAGATACGAATCAGACCGAAAAGGCAGAAAATCTCCTTACTCATGGTTTCAGGGACATCAAAGATCTGAAGACCAAAGGGAAAAAGGCAGGCCTCCATGACCTTCCTGTGAAGATAGAGGTGAAGGATCTCGACTTCTACTACGGAAACTTCAAGGCCCTCCATTCCATCACAATGAACATCCCTGAAAAGCACGTCACCGCCATGATCGGCCCCTCCGGCTGCGGCAAATCGACCCTCATCAGATGCTTCAACAGGATCTACGAGCTTTATCCGGGTCAGAGAGCCGACGGAGAGATAGGACTGGACGGCAGGAACATCCTGTCTTCCAACGAGGACCTGAATCTGCTCAGATCCCAGGTTGGTATGGTGTTTCAAAAACCCACTCCCTTTGCCATGTCGGTCTACGACAACATCGCCTTCGGAGTGCGGCTCTATGAGAATCTCTCACGGGGAGAGATGGACGAGCGCGTGGAATGGGCACTCAGGAAGGCCGCCTTGTTTGACGAGGTCAAGGACAAGCTCAGGCAGACGGGGACCGCCCTTTCAGGCGGCCAGCAGCAACGGCTCTGCATTGCCAGGGCTATTGCAGTAAAGCCCGAGGTTGTGCTTCTAGACGAGCCCTGCTCCGCCTTGGACCCGAGATCAACTGCCAAGGTGGAAGACCTCATCAATGAGTTGGTAGCCGACTACACCATCGTCATAGTCACCCACAACATGCAGCAGGCCGCCAGGGTGTCGGATTTCACGGCATTCATGTACCTTGGAAAGCTCATTGAGTTTGACAGCACCGACAGGATGTTCACCAATCCAAGAGAGAAGGACACCGAGGACTACATAACAGGCAGGTTCGGCTGATGCCGCACCCCCCAGCGAGGGACAGAATCATGACGCCGGTTTACCACTACAACTTTCACAGACAGTTGGACAAACTCTTCGAGAAATTCCTGAATCTCGGCACCATGGTTGAGGATCGGGTGAGAAAGGCATGCGAGTCAATCAAGACAGGAGACATGGAGCTCATCAAATTCGTTGCCTCGTCAGACTACGAAATAGACGAGATGGAGATCGATATCGAAGAGGAGTGCCTAAAGATCCTGGCCCTGTACCAGCCGGTGGCAAGGGATCTGCGGATTATCATCGCCATGATCAAGATCAACAACGAGCTGGAGCGCATGGGCGACTATGCCGTGAGCATAGCCAGAAGGGTCAAGGACCTGGCAAGCGCCGAGATAACCATAAACTACGACCCCGACTACGAAGAGATGAGCTCTGCCGTTCTGAAGATGCTGAAGCTCGCCCTGGACGCCATAACATATCATGATGCAGACATGGCCCACAGGGTCTTTGTCCTGGACGACAATGTGGACAAGCTGCGCAACCAGCATTATGAAAGAGTGATAGAGGAAATCCAGAAGCAGCCTACCGCAGCCCGCTATCTTATAGACTGCTATATCCTTGCCCGCCACCTTGAGAGAATCGCAGACAGGGCCACCAACATCGCCGAAGAGGTAATGTACGTGGTGGAAGGAGAAATCGTAAGGGGAGAGTTCGCTTGAAACCGGATTATGCAGCTCGCGAGTTTGCTGAAGATGTAAAGCGGAGGGGCACAGACGTACTTTGG
>DTYO01000207.1 GCA_012961845.1 Thermodesulfobacteriaceae bacterium | reverse complement strand
TGTACGTACATCTCCCGGGCTGTGTTGGATTTTTCGATCCTGTGAAGAAGTTCTCCCTCCACACCCAACTCCGCCATGAGCGCCGCTGCATCATTCATCGCCAGAACACCGTTACGCACATGGGTTTGCGGCACCTTCAGGGCGGCCTTGGTGATTTTGGCCCACATCCCTGAAAGATATATTTTTTTAAAACCCTTCCGGGCCGCCTCCCTGAGGGAAAATTCGAGATAATCCCCCATCATTGCATACGCCTCTTCTGGAAGCTTCAGGACTGACTGGATTCCCCTCTCCGAGGTCCTGCCGGTGGAAAGGACGATTTCCGACAATCCCGTTTCCAGGGCCACGTTCATGGAGGCCTTTATCGTCGCCATCCATGCATCAGCGGATACCGGCCTGACAATGCCTGTAGTGCCAAGGATGGACAGGCCTCCGATAATGCCCAGACGCCTGTTCAATGTCTTTCGTGCCAGTTCTTCTCCGTTGGAGACGAAAACCTCGACCTGAAGCGATCTGTCTCCCAGGGCTTCGCGGACCGCCTCCCTGATCATCTGTCTTGGAACCGGATTGATGGCCGGTTCTCCAACCCTCACAGCCAGGCCGGGTTTGGTGGCGTGCCCCACGCCCTCCCCTGCACAAAGTCTTATGTTTTCAACAGTTATACCTTCTGCCGACTGCGTTTGGATACCATCCAGGCAGCGGACAATCACTCCGACCTCAGCCCCGTTGGTGACATCGGGATCATCGCCGGCATCCTTTATGACCGAGGCCCGGGCACAGTTTTCTCGGTACCGGACCTGAAATATGCTGAAACCGTGCCTGCTACCGTCCGGAAACGGGATCTCCACCACTTCCGGCGCCAATCCATCTCTGAGGAGAAGGGCGGCTGCCTTGGCCGCGGCAGCGGCACAGGCTCCGGTGGTATATCCGCTTCGTAATCGGCGTGCCACGTTCAGACCGCCGCCAACCTGACAACAGCATTGACCACAGCCGCCGCCACCGGACTGCCTCCCTTACGCCCCAGACTGGTAATAAACGGATAACCCGCTTCTTCGAGAAGGACCTTTGATTCAGCGGCGTTGACAAAACCCACCGGGACACCGATAATCACAGGTCTGTCCTCAGGCGACATGCCAGCCAGGCAATCCATGGCCGCCAGCAAGGCCGTAGGGGCGTTGCCTATGGCAACAATGCCTGTATTGTTCCGCAGGCCCAGCTCAATGGCCACTGCGGAACGGGTCCTGCCTGAATCTTCGGCAACCCTGGCAACCTCCTGATCCGCTACCAGGCAGCGGACCTCACCGCCGAAGCGTGACAGAAGCCCGCTGCTCACTCCGGCCGCAACCATATTCACATCCGTAAGGACATTTTTTCCTGACCTTACGGCCTCAATCGCCAGAGGAACAGCCTGAGAGTGAAAACGCATGTTCTCCACAAAGGAGAAATCTCCGGTGGCATGAATGACCCGCTGCACCACCTTGAAGGTAAATGGATCAAAATTGTGGGGACCCAGTTCTTCTTCAATAATACGGAAGCTTTCCGCTTCTATCTCTTCCGGAGCTATTTTCCGGATATTCACCGACATTATTTCCCCTCCAAAGCTCTTTTTCCCAGGTTAAGCACAAATTTCTTAACCGCCCGTGGGTTGAAGCCGAAGTGTAAATGCATGTAACTTCCCAGGACGTTTTTATAGCCGTACCCTTCTTCCGTGCCGTTGTTTACTGCGTACAATCTGGGTACCTCAGGCGGCATTTCATCGATTCTGGAATAATGATATTCATGTCCCCTCAGCATGGTTCCGGCAGACCCGATCAGACAGTCATCCTTCAGGCAGACCTCCCGATAACCAAGGGCGACCCTCTTTTTCCTCATCCGGGCCAGGACGGGGAAAATGCCCACCATGGAATGAAACCGCTCATCCCCATCGAGAATCCCCATGGTAAGATACATGAAACCGCCGCATTCGGCATAGATCCGACCTCCGTTTTCAGCCCATCTTCTCACTGCCGCCAGCATTTTTCCGTTGCCGCTCAGGGTTTCAAGATAAAGTTCAGGATAACCGCCGCCCAGATAGATCGCTGTGATATCTTCAGGCAGACATTCATCCTCCAGGGGCGAAAAGAAAACAAGTTCCGCTCCGGCGCTTCTCAACAGGTCCAGATTGTCTTCATAATAAAAACAAAAGGCCTTATCCCGGGCCACAGCGATGCGGGCTGACGGGCCGGCGGAAGGCTGCCTGGAGATCATATCCCGGCTTTCTGATTCCGAGGCAATATCCATGAGTTTGTCCAGATCCAAATGTTTCCTGAAGGATCCCGCCAGCTCCGCTATGGCCCTGGGGCTGACAGACGCTTCATGCCCCATATGCAGACCAAGATGCCGTTCCGGTATGGCAAAATTCAGGGAACGGGGCAGATGACCCAATATTTCCGCCCGGCAATGTTTCCTGACGGCCTCAGAGACCAGTTCCAGATGGCGCGGACCCGCTACCATATTGAGAATAACCCCCCTGGGCGCCATCTGAGGTTCCAATGTCTCAAACCCCTTCAACACTGCAGCCGCACTCTCGGCGGTGGAGCGGACATCAAGGACCAACACAACCGGCACCCCCAAACCGGCCGCCAGGGCTGCGCTGGAAGAATCCCCACCGTCGAACATGCCCATTACACCTTCGATTATGGAGATATCGGCATTACGGCTGTGCCGGGCAAAGGTCTGCCTGGCAAAATTCTCTCCACACATCCAGATATCAAGGTTGCGGGACACCCTGCCGGTGACCAGCCTGTGAAGAGTGGGATCTATAAAGTCCGGACCGCACTTGAAAGGCTGCACCTTGAGCCCCAGTCCGGTCAGAGCCGCCATAAGCCCCAGAGCAACGGTAGTCTTGCCTGATCCGCTCCGGGATCCGGCAATAATGACTGCTTTGTCAGCGCCCATGAATGTTTCCCCCTTTTCCAGCGCAGAAAAGCTCCGGATAGAGAATGCTGCTCAGTTGTCTCACCCCTTCCACAATTCTCAGGGTAGGCCGGGACACCAGCCTTTCATCCACCAGAAAAACCCTGCCGTCCCGCACTGCCTTGACGGCCAGAAAGCCCGGTTCGTCCATGATGGTTTCAAGATCAACCGGATTCATCCTTCCCTGCTGGGCAATGAAAACATCTATACCGGCCCCATTGGCCAAGATGCGTTCCTTGCCATAATCGGCAATATTGGTCTGGCGAACCTGATGAGCATCGCGGGCCACATTTACTCCACCAGCCTGTTCCAGGGCAAAAATGGCAATACTGCAGGGGGCAAAGGTCTTCATCTTTTTGTGGATAGACTCAAAATAGACCCTGGGCCGCTGTTCCGCAGGTATGGCACGGATGACATCATGAATTCTGCCAAGTCCGTGCTGGAAGGAGGCGATCATCTTTTCAGCAGCCCGGGGCCTGCCGGCAAGTGCGCCCAGCACCCTCCAGTAATCAAAAATCTCTTCCACCGAATTGGGCTGCAGGGAGATCACCGCGATCCCGGCCTGACTCAGTTTGGAAAGAAGCTGCGGGTAGGAACGCTCGATCATCGGCCGCACCAGTACCAGATCGGGGCGGGCGGCAATGAATTTTTCCGGATCTTCCCTGTAGGAAAAGCGTGGTTTTGATAAAATCTCCTCTGGATAATCATCACTGACGGATATGCCGATGAGCCGTTCGGCCGCTCCCAGGGAGACCAGATTCTCAGTATGGGCGGAATACAGGGAAATTATGCGGCTGTACGGCTTCACCATAGCAGTTGACGGTCTGTTGTTGTCATCGTCTGCTTCCGCCTGCGAAGCGCACATGAGCAAAATGAGCACGAACAGCGATACCGGCCTCATCATGAACTCCGATACCTGAAAGACACCTGGAGGCTCCCGCTGTAGGAATCCATGCGCATCTCACTTTCCACTTCGAAGACCTCTTTTATAGTAGAAGGCTTCATCACCCTGGATACCGGACCATGTTTAAGGAGTCTACCCCCTTTCATGAATAAAATCTCGTCGCAGTAGGCGGCGGCCAAATTCAGATTCTGGATCACCGCAATCACAGTCTTTCCTTCATCGTTGACCAGCCTGCGTACCACGTTAAAGATATGGAGGGTGTACCGAACATCGAGGTTGGAGGTAGCCTCGTCAAAAAGCAGCACCGGGGTATCCTGGGCCAGGGCTCTGGCCACAACTACCCGCTGTTTCTCGCCTCCGGACAATTCATTTACATAGCGCGTGGTAAAATGCCTGATACCTATGGTATCCATGGCATCTTCCACTATCCGCCAGTCTTCAGCGGAAGGCGATGCAAAGCGGCTGATGTACGGGTGACGCCCCATGAGCACTACTTCTTCTACGGTAAAGGCAAAACCAATGGCAAAATCCTGAGGCACCAGGGCCACCTGCCTGGCCAGTTCCCGGCGGCTGTATTCATGCATTACGCGACCGGCAAAACGAACCGTCCCCGTATCAGGATTCCTGCTGCCGATGAGGATATCCAGCAGGGTTGTCTTGCCACAGCCGTTCGGGCCTACTATTCCGTAGAATTTGCCACGGGGAAGAGTTATCGTGAAATCATCCACTGCCCTGACGCCGTCATAGGCATAGCACACCTCATGGAGCTCATAACCATCATTCATACCTCAACCCACGCTGCCGCCGCCTGAAGATCACACAGAAAAACGGGCCTCCGATCAGAGCGGTAAGTACGCCGATGGGGACTTCGACCGGCAGCACCGCCCGGGTTACCGTATCCGCCATCAGCAGCAGCCCGGCCCCGGCCAGGATCGACACCGGCAGCAGCCTGCGGTTATTCGGCCCCACCACAAACCTCATGAGATGAGGAATAATCAGGCCTATAAAACCGATTATCCCGGAGACCGCTACACAGACAGCCGTAACCAGCGAAGCGGTGAGCAGAAGCACCGTGCGGGTCCGGGCAGTTTCCACCCCCAAGGAGTCGGCTGAACGGCCACCCAGGCTCATGATATCCAGATCCCGGCCATAGAAAAGACCTATGCAGGAACCGGCTGTCAACGCAACGGCCACCAGCCCCACATCGCTCCAGCTTCGGGAAGCAAAACTGCCCATGAGCCAGAAAATTATCACTGCCACCTGTTCGTCGGCAAGATATTTCAGGAAGCTGATCCCTGCTGACAGGATGGCTCCCACAATGACACCTGACAGGATCAGGGTGTTGGCCGACATCTGGCCGTTGAAGGTGGAAAGATAAAGGACCATGAACAGGGTTGCCACGGCACCGCAAAAGGCGAAAAGCGGCACCGAATATTGGCCCAGCATTGTGAGGTTGGCCAGAATAGCAAGCGAGGCACCAAAGGCCGCGCCCGACGAAACTCCAAGTGTGTAAGGATCAGCCAGGGGATTGAGGAGTATTCCCTGATAAATTACGCCGCTCATGGCCAATCCACCGCCCACCAGGGCGGCGGTGAGGATACGGGGCAGCCGCACATCCATGACAACAAAGGGGACGGCCTGATCCAGTCCCTCGACAAATCGGCTGCCGTCGAGCCCGGCGGCAATCACCTGGATGATGTCAATGGCCGAAACATGAATATATCCCATGCCGGTCGATATGATTATGGCGGCCAGGACGGCAAGGACTAGCCCGGTCACCAGCAACCAGTATTTGTGAGATGTCTCTGACAACCGCGGTCCCTCCATACCGGATTTGACACGAAACTGCAGTGGCCGCAGGGAGCTTCAGCATGAACAGGCCGGGTTTACCCAGCCTGCCCGGATGTATTTCAACCTGGTGACTACCTGAGAGTAATGCCGTTTGCCCGGGCAGCATCTTTGACATGTTCCACGAAAATACCCGCAAACGCATCGTTGGAGCCGAGTCCTTCAAGCACGGGCCGGACATCATAGCCCTCTTTCACAAGAATGGACTTCCAGGAATCCGCATCCGGTCCGGCCATGTCGTTCACGGCATGATCACCGGCCACGATCATAAAAGGCTTCAGAATAATCTTTCTGGTCCCTGCGTGACCAAGATGCTTCATGACATCATCAAGGCCCGGATAGCCTTCCACTGTCCCTATGAAGGTCTCCACGTCCGGATAAACCTCCCGCATCTTTTTCTGGGTCTCACTGAAGATGCCTGTTGACCAGTGTTCATTGCCGTGCCCCATGTAAACCAGCATGGCCCCTTCTCTCCTGGCATACTCCGCATCAGCTGCCAGAGTGGCCACAGCCTTGGCCATATCTTCATGATAGTCAAAACTGTCGCCCGGCATGCCCAGTGCCGGACGGCCCATAACCAGTTTATCAAATGGACGCCATTTCTTCTTTGTGGTGTCGATGGAGGCCAACGCCCGGACATATGCCCTGAGATCCTGAGACTGTTCCATGAAAAAAATGTGGGTAGGCTGAACAATGATATTGCGGTATCCTTCCTCTCTCAGATCACCAATGGTGGAAATGATGTTTTTATTATATAAAATTTCGCGGGG
>DTYO01000206.1 GCA_012961845.1 Thermodesulfobacteriaceae bacterium | reverse complement strand
GGAATAGCGCACGACTTCAACAACCTGCTCACCACCATCCTTGGAAACGTAGAACTGCTCTCCATGAAAACTGATAACGAAGCAATTCTCAACAGATTGAAGAATATCGAAAAGGCGGTAAATGACGGGGCTTATTCTGTGAGAAAACTCCAGACATTTACTGGTTTCGGGAAAAAAAGGGAAGAAAAAAACGTCAGTGTGGATATATCCCGGCTCATTCGGGATGCAGTGGAATTCACTAGTCCGAAGTGGAAAGACGATTGCCAGAAAAATGGAATCAACATAGAAGTCCAAATGGACCTCCAGGCGACAAGTCCTGTTTCGATGCATCCTTCAGAGATCAGAGAGATACTAATCAACCTCATATTCAATGCAGTTGAGGCCATGCCGGAAGGCGGAACACTGACCTTTCGATCCAGAGAAAATAATTCGAAAGTCATCATGGAGGTGCAGGATACAGGCGTCGGAATGGCCGGGGAGACATGTAAACGAATATTCGATCCGTATTTTACGACCAAGGGGGTAGGTAATTCAGGCCTTGGTCTCAGTGTGACCTATGGAATCGTCGTGAAAGCCGGAGGCATGATCAGAGTAAACAGTGAGGAAGGAAAAGGTACAGTAATGACATTGACGCTGCCTGTTGCACAGAAGAGAATCCCGGATGAGGTAGATATCACCGGGACACCTGAAACCAAATCCCTGAAAATCCTTGTAATAGATGATGAAGATCAGATAGTCGACCTGTTGTCCGCCATGCTGGAAGGGCTGGGGCACAAGGTAGTAGGGGTGCATGACGGTAGAAAGGCCCTTTCATGCATGGAAAAAGACAGATTTGACCTAGTCTTGACAGACCTCGGCATGCCCGGAGTCTCAGGTTGGGAAGTAACCAAAAAAGTAAAAGAAATGAGCCCGGAAACACCTGTGGTACTCCTGACAGGGTGGGGGGCGGAATACGAGGGAAGAGACCTGACGGATTCCGGTGTAGCGGCTGTACTCGGTAAACCCTTTAGACTGGAAGAACTCATGAAGATGATAGCAGATTACTGCAGGTGACCTGTCCAATGGAGAGCTTCAGACCTGATCGACCCGGATCACTCAGTTTGCAAGCTCGTCCTCCGTCTCCGAAGCTGGCTTTAGTTCCGTTTCATTTTTTTCTGCCTCTGCCCTCTAGAGACATCATCATGGCCTGATCCGGTCGATACTGGATTTACCGGGAATAATGCTGTAATATTCCATCAATGGCTGTCCCTGAAATTCATGTGGGAACAAGTGGCTGGACCTACGATTGTTTTGAAGGTTCGTTGTATGCCGGAGATACCCCCAAGAGAAAATATCTGGAAGTCTATTCCTCTGTCTTCAAAACAGTGGAACTCAATGCCTCGTTCTACCGTTCATTTCCGGAAACCACCTGGAAAGGCTGGTACAGGAGGACTCCTCCAGATTTCCTTTGGGCGGTAAAAGGTCCCCGTTATTTCACTCACATAAAACGCCTTGAGGTCAGCAGGGAATCCATCGGCAGATTCTGGCACGACGTCGCCCACCTCAGGGAAAAATTTGGAGTGGCCCTTTTCCAGCTTCCTCCCAACCTGAAATTCGACGAATCCGTTTTCATGGCTTTCCTCGAAAAACAACCTCTGAACAGGAAGATTGCGATTGAGGCCAGAAACGCTTCCTGGCATATGCCCCATGTGTGGAGTCTGTTTGAAAAACACGGGGTTGCCTGGGTGATCAGCCATACCGCGAAGAAGTATCCCATGAGCCTCCGTGTCACGGCGAATTTTACGTATCTGAGACTGCACGGTACAACCGAATTGTATAAAGGTCTTTACGGACAAGAAGGACTGGATTATTGGTTGGATACAATAATTGAATGGGGCGTCGAAACATTTGTTTATTTTGACAACACAGCAGATGGAAGTGCTGTTTCAGATGCCCTTAACATGAAGAGCCTTGTTCAGGCGATTTCCACCGAAAACCAGAGACAAACAGGATAAAACAGTTATGCTCAAGACAATTTCCATTTTGATAGTATTCTCGTGTACCTTCATTTTTGTGTCGGAAGTACTTATCGATGCGGCAGATGCCAGAGCGCGGTCAGGCGGCAGATCTTTCAGCGGGAGCAGGTCTTTTTCCAGACAGGCCCAGCCCACCAGGACCACGCCGCCTCCTGTCTCCGGCCAGCGGAAGACAGGTGTCCAATCAGGGGGAAGTAGCTTCATGAGGGGCCTCGGGGGAGGAATCCTGGGAGGATTTCTGGGATCCATGCTTTTTGGGGGAATGGCCCACGGCACCGGCATGGGAGGCATCGCAGGTACCGGGATCGGGCTGTTCGAACTGATTCTGATCGGCGGTCTCCTGTATTTTCTCTACAAACGGTTCATGAGAGCCAAGGCCACTACCGGAAGCGACTTGAACCGTATGGACCCGCGGGTCAGCCGGGAATCGAGTTCTCCTTTCGGCACCCCGCCGCCTCCGCCTTCTGGCAATTATCACGGATCGGGCGGGATGGGCCCGACTCCTGGAATAGATGCCCCGCCGCCAGACAGATCGCATGTGGACAGCAGTGAGCACAATCTCCCTTCGGGAAGTCTTGACCAGCAGGCATTCAGGGATTTCGCACAAGACGTCTTTTTCAAGATACAGGCCGGGTGGACCCGCCGTGATCTGGATCTGATGAGAAATGTCCTCGGCGATGAACTGCTCAGGAAGTACCGCGGTCATATTCAGGAGATGGTGCAGAACGGGACTGTTAACAGGCTTGAAAATATCGCCGTAAGAAATGTAGAAATAGTGGAAAACGGTATAAAGCAGGACGAAGAATACGTAATTGTCCATTTTGAAGCCAATCTCCTAGATTATACCATTGATGAATCCACCGGCAGGATCATCGATGGAAGCGACTCAGAGCCGGTCAGATTTGAAGAATACTGGCACTTTGCAAGGCCCAAAAGCAGTTTGGAATGGAAACTGGTTGGTATCCGTGAGGCCCGGTGAACAGTGTTCTCTTCTGTGGCTCAGGCTGCCTTTACTTGACAAAGGCCCAAATTCACGTCATAAAAAAG
>DTYO01000205.1 GCA_012961845.1 Thermodesulfobacteriaceae bacterium | reverse complement strand
GATTGGCCAGCTAAATCCGGTTTTGGAATCTTTGCCGGTGATGTTTTGGTATCCATCGCGCAGAGGGGCCAGCCGGACGCTGCCTTCAAAGCCTGACGCAAAGAGGAGCCTTGCTGTGTCGGCTTGGCTGATTGCAGGCAAAAGGGCGGACAGTAGCATGGTTAAAGAGAAGGTGAATTGTCTCATGTGGGTTTTGTAAATTCCTGCCGTAACTTTGCCGCTTTGGCGCGCATTGCGCAGCCCGTAGCGTGGTCATTGACCAGCCCCATGGCCTGGGCCTCGACAGCGGTCTTGCCGAATGACTCGGCCTTGAAGGAAGTGGCGGAAACAACGATGTCGGACAGTGCATAGGCGGCAGGCATGTCTTCACAGAGGCCGCAGAATCTGACTCTGTTTTCAATGCCCAGATCTGCCGCCAGTTTTTCAAGCTCTGAAACATATCCCGATCCGCCACCCGGGTCACCGACACAGATTGCGGTCCAGGCAAGGGTGTCTATGCCCTTGAGGGCCTTAAAAAATATGTCATGTCCTTTTAGTCTTGTCACTCTTCCCGGAAGCATTATGACGGGATCATCATTGCCGGAAAGATCCCAGCGGGTACGCAGCTTCCCGATGCGGTTACCTGAGACCAGGGCCGGGTTGAAGATTTTTTCATCGTATCCACCGTAGATCATGACAATTCTGGACCTGGTGGTACCATAATGCCGGACGATGTGGTCTTCTACGGCTCTGGACACTGCAATCACCTTTTCTCCCTTTGCCATGATGGCACTGAACCTGTTGACCGAATAAAAACCGTGAAAGGAGGTGACCAGACCCGGTCTTCTGCACCGGGGGATGGTTTTCCATGTCAGATAGCCGAGCCAGGCAGGTACTCTGGACCTGATATGGAGTATATCTGCCTGTCTGTTTAGAAGGAGGTTCCTGAGCCGGGGCAGATACCTGAGCGTGAGAGGGTTCTTTCTGCCCACCGGCCAGGATATATGGGCTCCTCCTTCCATCCGAAGCCGGGACACGAGCCTTCCGCCGCCTGAAATAACCATGGAACAATGCCCCCCTTCTGCAAGGAATCTGCTGACTTCCAGGGTTTCTTCTTCCACACCGCCTGATTCCAGTTCGGGCACCATCTGGACAACCGTGACGGGCTTCTTCGCCTTGAGACCAGTTTCTGCAGTTTTCATGGATATGTAGTATAAATATTGTCTGAGGAGATAAAATCAGTATTTTAGCATGAAATGGAGGAGATAAGAAGCTCTCTTGCGATGTGGTTGCCATGAAAAATACCATGATAAGTGCTTCCCGGGCATGTTCGAAGTGTCGTTATTACTATATAACATGGGACAGGGTCAGGCCTTATGGCTGCAGGGCATACGGTCTCAAGACCAGAAGAAATCCCAGGGAAGTGGTCAGGGAAAGTTCGGGAGAGGACTGCTCACTTTTCTCTCCCGCCGGAATTAGCCGGCCGTGATGGAACAATCGGAATGCTGTTTATCTATAACCTGATCATGTTAGGTTCTCTTCCATTGTGGGGACCTCCATTCCTGCTTTATTTGCTTGCAAAGCCCAAATACCGCAGGCATCTGAGAGAGAGGTTCGGTAGACTTCCCGACGCAGTCGGGCTTTCCGGCCGTTCCCCGAGGATATGGATTCATGCTCTCTCCGTGGGTGAAGTAAACGCAGCATCAGTGCTGGCCGACGGGATCAGGGAGAAGTGGCCCGGGGCCGGTATCGTCTGCTCGGCTGCTACTGCAATGGGCCTGGAGGCCCTGAGACAGAAAATGGGTGACTCTGCAGACATCGTCACCATATGCCCATATGATATTCCGTGCCTGGTGCGGCGCTTTATCAGGGCCCTGAAGCCGGAATGTTTTGTGCTGGTGGAGACGGACATATGGCCCAATATCGTATGGGGCCTGAAAAAACAGGGGGTGCCGGTTGTCCTGGTAAACGGGCGGTTGTCTTCAAGGTCAGCCCGTCGGCTTTCCAGGTTCCGTTTCATGGCGGGACTGCTCTATGGTGGTTTCGACACGGCGGCAATGCAGTCCGAGGATGACCGGCAGAGACTGGTAAAGGCGGGTCTGCCAGCCCGGTCTATACAGGTGCTGGGCAATCTCAAGTATGATGTGAAGATTTCCGAAATCAATGCCCGGGAAAAAGAGTTCATCAGAGAGGAGCTTGGAATTTCCAGGCGGAATCCGGTATGGGTGGCGGGAAGTACCCATCCTGGAGAAGAGGAACTCATACTTTCCTGTCACAGAAAACTCAAGGCGGTATTTGAGGATCTGCAGCTTGTCCTGGCACCCAGAGACCCCTGCAGGGGAGAAGAGATAGAATGCATGGCCAGACGGATCGGTCTTTCGGTTGCCAGACGAAGTGCCGGAGTCTCCGATTCTCCCCGGGACGTGCTGGTGCTGGACACCCTTGGAGAACTGGTCCGGTGTTACAGTATCTCCGTGGCGGCGTTTGTAGGCGGGAGTCTGATTGACGACGGGGGGCACAATCTGCTGGAGCCGGCGGCGTTCGGGGTTCCTGTCCTTTTCGGGCCCTATATTGAGAGCGTTAGGGAGTTGGCAGACGATCTTGCCGCATGTGGAGGCGGAATGAAGATCAGAGCCCCTGCAGATCTGGAGAAGGTTTTGACAATGTTGCTGAAAAATCCCTCTGTAAAAGAAAATATGGGGGAAAAGGCCAGGGCGCTGGTCATCCGGAACCGAGGAGCTGTTTCCGCCTGTCTCGGTCTCATCGGCAGGATTCTGTCAGACAGGGGAATAAATTGAAAAGACAGTCCCTTTCCCTGTTGTTTGCTCTTGGAAGGCCTCTTTCAGGGGCGTATTCTTTGCTGATGATGCTTAGGAGTGCAGCATACAGGAGGGGGTTTTTGAAAAGCAGGGAGCTCCCTTGCCGCGTGATAAGTGTTGGAAACCTTTCCATGGGTGGTACCGGAAAGACTCCCCACGTCATGACTCTGGCAGAATGGTTCAGGGACAGAGGCCTGGAGCCTGCGGTAATCACCAGGGGATACGGCGGCAGGGCAGGAAAGGGACCCCTGGTGGTCTCGGACGGCACTGAAGTCCTGGTTTCTCCGGAAGTCGGTGGAGATGAGCCGGTGATGATGGCCGGTGCTCTCCCAGGTGTGCCTGTGATAGCTGGATCGGACAGGTTTTCTGGAGGCAGACTGGCTGTAAGGCGTTTCGGAAGCAGGGTGATAATACTTGATGACGGATTCCAGCATTTTGCTCTCAGGCGGGATATTGATCTGGTGCTGCTTCCTGCCTCGAATCCCCTGGGAACAGGCAGGGTTTTCCCTGGAGGCAATCTGAGGGAGTCACCGACAGCACTGAAGAGGGCTACGGCCATTCTGATCACAAAAGCAGAGGAGATGGATGATGCGGACAGGGAAATCATCCGGGGCGAGATACACGCAATCTGCCCGGGCAGGCCTGTTTTCTTCAGCCGGCTGGAACCATCAGGGCCGAACCGTATGGCAAACAGCATGGAACAGGAGACAGAACAAATGCCTGGCGGCATGCTGTATGCCTTCTGTGCCATTGCAGATCCGGATTCCTTTTTTTTCTGCCTCGAACGGCTTGAAGTGAAAATTGCCGGCAGAAAGGCGTTACGGGATCATCACCCCTATACACCTGCAGACCTGTCAGCCCTTGCCGGATATGCTGCGGACCAGGGGGCTGCAGGTCTTGTCACCACTGCAAAAGACTGGGTCAAGATAAAACCTCTTTGGAAGGATATACTGGAAAAATCTAGGAAATACTCTGCATTTTCTTTATGGGTCCTCGATATACATGCCCGCCCGGAAGAGGGATTCTGGAAGATGCTGGAATCATATCAGGAGTAAGGATTATTTTTTGAATGCAGCACAGTTATGGGGCAAAAGAACGGTTTGTAGAGATTTCCTTAAGAAATCGCCCTGCCATCAGTCCGCCATACCTAGCTCAACGCCTGTGGTTGGTTTCTGCCTTAGAAGTTCTACATGGACTCCTCCGTTGGAAAAAGCGGTGACCTTTTCCATCCTGAGCGCAAGGGCCCGCTGGAGTGTGTAATGCGGGCAGAGCAGAGCCAGCCGCCAGCCTGGAAATCTCTCTCTGACAACCCTTCCAAGGGTCTGAAACATATAGATTACAGCCTTTTCCTGGCCTATCCTCTTTCCGTATGGAGGGTTGCAGATGATCCAACCGGGGCCGGGGATAGGAGGGGAGAGCTTGGAGACAGGCCTGTTGATTATCTGAATGCTGTCTGAAACACCTGCCTTTTCGGCATTCTGAGCTACAGCGGAAAGAGCCTTTGGGCTCCTGTCGCTGGCAATGATTACCGGACCGGCACTGCAATCAAGGGAAACAGACTGTTTTTTCAGGTCAGTCCAGAGGCGCCGGTCAAAGTTGCGCCATTTTTCGAACGCAAAAGATCTGAAGGATCCGGGTGGTATCCCCTTTGCCATCATGGCCGCTTCGATGGGAATGGTTCCTGAACCGCAGAACGGATCGATCAGAGGCATGTCAGGGGTCCACCCCGATGTCAGCAGCATGGCTGCAGCCAGATTCTCCCTCAGTGGCGCCAAAACTGACCTTATCCTGTAACCTCTGCGGTGAAGGTGCTCGCCTGAGCTGTCGATACTGACTGTACAACTATCTCTAAGGAACCTGACGATGACCAGGGCAGAGGTGTCTGCCTGATGCGTCTGTCCCTTATGAGGTCCTGGCCGCTTTCTCTGGAGCCTGAGGCTGATTCCATGGTGGACCCGCTGTTCTATGGCGCGGGTGTGGTAGAGCCGGGAATAAGAGCATGAAACTCTCAGTTTCAGGGTACCTGGATGGTGGACATAGAGTTCCCACGGATACCTGGATATTCTCTGTACAAGAGTCCTGAAGCTTGTCGCCTTGAAGGTTCCAAGCCTCACCAGGATCCTTGAGGCGGTTCGAAGCATGAGATTGGCGAGATAGATTTCCCTCAGACTTCCACGGAATTCTATACCGCCGGGCTCCGGAGAGCCTGAGATTCCAAGGTTCTCGATTTCTTTTGCCGTTATGTCCTCCAGGCCGGGAGGACATGCGGCAAAGACCCAGTAACTTGTCTGTAGGGGCGAAGTGTCTGTCATTTTGCGGAATCGACTCAAAGAGTGTAGAAAAGCATGATACCATATAGTAGAAGGAGTGCATAATCCGGGAACAGAGTGGAGTTGCCGACATGGTACTGCATCTGCCGTGTTGTCGTGCAAGCGAATATACAGGAAATATGTCTTCAGGCCATATGCCCTGTCAGTACCGCTCCTTGAGACAGAAATCAGCCGGCCGGTGTCTGCCCGGAGACGTCTCCGGCGTTTCGGGAATTGTAGAGATGCTTTCAGAGTATTTTCATCGCCTGAGAAGGGTTAGAGCCAGTATTGTGGCAAGGGGCCTGGATGGCTACCTGGTGACCTGCCCGGAAAACCGCAGATATCTCAGCGGGTTTTCGGCTGAAGATTGTGGCCTTAATGAGTCTTCCGGGGCCCTTTTCATAATGAGGCATGAGGCGGTGCTGCTGACCGACGGGAGATATGAGGAGCAGGCCCGTAACGAGGCTCCGGGGTGGCGGTTCATTATCTACAGAAAGGGCCTGGCGTCGGCCCTTGGCGGTCTTGTGAAGGATTGCGGAATACGCCGCATGGCCTACGAACCAGCCTATATCTCCTGTGAAAGATTCAGGGCTATCAGAAAACATCTGGATGATACGGAACTGGTGCCTGTCTCAGGAAGAGTCGAGGCCATGCGTGCGGTGAAATATCCCTTGGAAATAGATGCAATAAGAAATGCCGTTCAGGCGGCAGAGAGGATTTTCCACAGGGTCTGGCATGATCTGAGGCCGGGAATGACCGAAAGAGAGGTGGCCTGGAAGATAATGGAAGGGCTGTGGAAGGAGGCAGACGGGCCTTCTTTCCCTCCTATTGTGGCTTCCGGGCCTAATGCGTCGCTTCCTCATGCAGTTCCAACTGACCGGACAATCAAGTCTGGTGAACCCGTTATCGTGGATATGGGGGCGAGGCTCAGGGGATATTGTTCCGACATGACCAGGACTATTTTTGCCGGGGAACCGGATCCGCTTTTCAGAGAGATTTACCGCATAGTGTACAGGGCCCAGACAGCCGCCCAGGATGCTCTGAAGCCGGGAGTGACGGGCAGGGAGATAGATTCCGTTGCCAGGTCCATAATAAGAGAGTCAGGATATGGCCGAGAATTTGTACATTCTCTGGGGCATGGGGTGGGGCTTGCCGTGCACGAGGCCCCGGTCCTTTCCGTCAGGTCGAGAAAGATGATCAGAACCGGCATGGTGGTGACGGTGGAACCCGGGATCTATATTCCCGGCAGGGGAGGGGTGCGGCTGGAAAACATGGCCCTTGTAACCGCTGACGGGGCTGAAATCCTGAACAGCCTCAAGTGGTATTATGAATATTGAACAACCTGGCCTGTGGGGCCCGAGTTTGTTTGTGACTCGTCACTGAGTGAAGCGTAGTGTGTGTCCGGCTGCGGTTCAATTGTTTTCATATGCCCGGATGGTGCAGCGGATGCCAGCCGTTTGAGCAGATATGTTGATTCCTATTCCCTGATATAGTTGTAGATATTGAGATAATCTTCTCCGGGATGGTTCCAGGAATAATCATAATTCATGCCGTTTACCATGAGTTCCCTGAAATATTCAGGAAAACTGTACCACATCCCGATGGCCCGCTTCAGAGCTGATTCCACCCCCTCGAAGTTGAAATCATTGAACATGTATCCGTTTCTTTTGTGGTAAGGTCTGTGTGAGTAGTCGGCATCAAAGACAGTGTCCGCCAGGCCGCCTGTATTTCTGACGATGGGTACTGTGCCGTATTTCATGGCGATCATCTGAGTCAGGCCGCATGGCTCAAATGCGCTGGGAATCAGGATCATATCCGCACCGGCATAGATCAGGTGAGCCAGTTCCTCATTGTATGAGAGTTCCAGATGGCAGTCCTGGTTTTCGTTGAGCTGGTGTCTGAGGTTGTGAAATTCATGGCTGATGTCGGGATCAGGGCTGGATCCCAGCAGAACGAACTGGCATCCGTGGTCAAGGCAGTAAAATGTTGAATGCCGTATCAACCCTACTCCTTTCTGGTGATCCAGCCTGCTTACTACTGACACAACGGGCTTGAAAGCCTGTCTCAAAAGAAGTCTGTGGCGCAGTGCCTCTTTATTCCTGAATTTTTCGTCAAGGGTGTCCACTGAATATCTGGCTGGGATGTGGGGGTCGATCTCAGGATTCCATACGCTGTAATCTATGCCGTTCAGGACGCCGCCAAATTTTGTACTGTGTATATGAAGCGTATGCTGCAGTCCACAGCCCAGATCCGTATTCTTGATTTCTTCAGCATAACGGGGAGAGACAGTGGTTACAAAATTGGAATAGACGATCCCGCCCTTCATGAGATTGATCGCTCTGTGGTTGAAATTGTCCTGAAGCCTTTCCTGATTCATATAGTCGGCAGGGTTGAGTCCGGCCAACCTGAGAATGTGCTCCCCTGTCACACCCTGGTGCTTTAGGTTGTGCAGGGTATAGCAGACCCTGGGATGGGTCATGCCAAGGTGCTTATACACATCAAACAGGAGGACAGGCACCAGACCAGTCTGCCAGTCGTGACAGTGTATTATGTCCGGATGTTTATTGGTCTTGAGCATGAATTCCAGGGCGGCACGGCAGAAGAAGGCAAATCGCTCAGGATCATCTTGATTGCTGTAGAAGACGCTGCGGTTGAAAAAATTCCTGTGTGAATGCGGTTCAATGAAGAAGCACTTCAGCCCGGCTGCAAAACCGAAATAGACATCACAGTGAATGTGATGGTCATAGTAAGGAACCCAGAGGTCACTGTATGACTTGTGAAGATCCCATATCCTGTCATATCTCATGCAGTCGTATTTGGGGAGAATGATTTCTACTGCATTTCCCCGGATTTCAAGTTCACGGGAGAGCCCCTGAACAACATCTCCCAGGCCGCCTACCTTGGCGACCGGAGCACACTCGGACGAGATCATCGTGATATACATTTACAATTTGCCTCCAGCTCGAGAAAATCAGACAAAAGCATCCAGGGTCACAGGGTATCCGTATTCAGGATAGTTTCAAGCGAATTCGAGATAACTGATCACAGGATAACATTTTTTTCGAATATTTTGAAACTGCATGAACACCTTCCTTCCAATGCCTTGATGGCGCGGACGATCCGCGCCGCGCCATCGGAGCCCGCGAATTGCCATCCGCATAATGGCCGATGTTCCACAACCGGCCATCATGCGGCTGCACCGGACTCCAGCCCACGCGAGCAGAGCTCGCGCGGACAGGTGCCG